>NZ_JBMYBT010000122.1:0-38957 GCF_053993635.1 Desulfothermus sp.
ATTAAAATTTTTTTATTAATTTTTCAGGGTCCACCATCTTTCCAAGGATGGATACCCCGAGGTGCAGATGTGGGCCTGAGACCCTTCCACTTTTTCCAGAGAGGGCAATAATCTGTCCTTTTTTTACCTTTTGTCCTTTTTTTACCAGTATTTTTTTTAGATGAAAATACATACTAACTATCCCATATCCATGGTCTATATAAATGGATTTTCCAGAAAAAAATTGGTCCATGGTAAGGGCAACAATTCCAGAATTGATTGCCTTAACTGGGGTTCCCTCTTTTGCCTTAATATCTATCCCTGTATGGATTGAACGATTTTTATTGTTTATTATTCTCACCCTTCCATAAGGAGAGGATATTATAAGTGGCAAGATAGGGGGAATAAAGTTTTTTTCATAATAGCATTTTTTTGTCACTTTAAATAAAATAGATTCTACAATCCTTTTTTCTCTAAAATACCTATTTAAGTCTTTTTTAGATAAAGAAGAAAATTTTTTGGATACATGGATTCTGGTGACAGTGAATTTTCTTTTCTTTAAGTATATCCTCTTTAAAATCTTTTTATTGCCGTATTTTATTGTCAGTAATTTAATACCTGGTTTATCTTTTTTTATATCACTTCCAAGAAATATCGTTATTGTATCTTGATTTAAACGAGTTAGATCTAGCTTTCTATTTAACCAGGATAGTTGTATATTTGATATGTGTTTTTTTATGTATATCTTAAGCTCAAATGGATCGCCAATTACGACATTTTTGGGCACAATAATTTTAATACTGTTCTTTTTGGGAGAATATAGACTCTTGCTAAAACCAGCACGCGTCATAAAAAATATGACGCCAAAAATAATTAAAGGGTATGAAAATTTTCTCATTATGAAACCCCTTACTCCTTGTGATTTTTTTAATTTTGAGCTACTAAACATAACAATTATGCAATGAGGTATCAAGGGATCTTAAGCTAATTTTTGTGAAAACAAAAAAAGTTTAAAGAGGAGTTTGATTATGCAAGAGAAGAAAAATAACTCGGTAAAATCATCAAAGAAAAAAACTATAAATAAAAGAAAAATCGCCAAAAAGGTTCCTCCTTTGCCAGCAAAGGAAATGGTATGGTGGGTCAAGTATCTGGTTATACTGGCATTGATTGTTGTTTTAATATGGCCACTTGGTCTGGGACTCCTCTGGTCAGGAAATAGTCTGTACAAACTTATAGATCCTACCGAATTTCCAAAACTGGATAATACCATTGTGAATTTAATGAAGACCACCTCCTCTTCTTCTACACCAGCCAAAAAAGGAGTCGCTGTTTGTGAGGCAATAATGAATAGATTAAATAAAGAATTACATTCAAGACTTGGATGGTCAGTAAATGATATTATTATCTCACCTACTGCATGGCTTGATAATAGAAGTAACAGACAAAAAGGAGTTATCTTTGCTACTAGGATGTTAATAAATTTCTTTGCAACAAACTTTGCCAAATACGGTGGGGCTGGTGCTGAAGATGAAGATCTTAAAAAGGCACGAGAAGAATATTTTGCCTACACCCCGGATAGCTGGTGGTTTCCCTCTTCAGAAGATCAATACAAGAAAGGTATTGAGATGGTAAGAAGATATGAAAAAAGGCTGCTTGAGGGTGATGCAGTGTATAATGTGAGGAGTGATAAACTCTATTCTGCTTTTAGCTTTATATTGAGTCCAGAATTTTTAGATCAGCCTCTGGGGCTGCTTGTTGAGCCTAATGAAAAAGTAAAATATTCAGAATTAGATGACAGAATATACTACACCCAGGGAGTGATACTGGTCTTAAGGGACTTTTTACATGTTTTGACCCACCTTTATCCGGAAATAGAAAGCAGGGGTGGTAAAGATAATTTGCAACTGGCATTTGATGCCATGGATAAGATATGTACATACGATCCATTAATAGTCTTAAGGGGTGCCCATGATTCTATTTTTGCAGACCACAGGGGAAAGATGGCACGGTATTTAATAACTGTTAGAGAAAGATTAAGGGATGTTACAAGTTCTTTAAACAGGTAGACTTTAAATAGATATAAGTGTTTACACCATGACTATCATTGTGAAAAAGAAAATTGCGGTTATAGGCGGCGGCCTTGCTGGAGTTGAAGTGGCGAATCTTTTGTCAAAACAAGGGCATAGGATTTGTATATTTGAGATGAGGCCAAAGAAATTTACTCCTGCCCATAAATCAGACAAACTAGCTGAACTTGTGTGCTCAAATTCTCTCCGTTCAAAAGAGCTAACCAGTGCAGTTGGTCTATTAAAACATGAGATGACAAAATTAAATTCTCTGGTTATGGAAGCTGCTTATAAAACAGAGGTTCCAGCTGGAAAATCCCTGGCAGTTGATAGGGAGCGTTTTGCAGGCTATATTACCAATAAATTGGAAACATCTACAAATATAGAAATAGTGCGAGAAGAGATAACATCCCTTAAAAATCCCAATTTAACTGGCTTTGATGTGGTTGTTATATCTGCAGGACCTTTAATATCTGAGCCCCTAGCTAGAGATTTGCTTAAAAAAATTGGGGAAAAACAGCTCTATTTTTATGATGCCATTGCCCCAATTGTGAGTGCTGAGTCTATAAATTGGGATAAGGTTTTTTGGGGCTCAAGATATGAGGAAGAGAGCACAGACTATGTAAATTGTCCTATGACTGAAGAGGAGTATTATAAGTTTAGAGAAGAACTAATAAAAGGAGAAAAGGTTAAGCCTAAAGGATTTGAAAAGGAAATCCACTTTGAAGGATGTCTTCCAATTGAGGTTATGGCAGAGAGGGGAGAGCTTACCCTGGCCTATGGTCCCCTTAAACCAGTTGGGTTAATAGACCCAAAGATTGGAAAAAGACCCTTTGCAGTGGTCCAGCTTAGGGCTGAGAATAGAGAAAAGACCATGTTTAACATGGTTGGGTTTCAGACCAAGCTCACATACAAAGAGCAAAAAAGGATTTTTAGGATGATTCCAGGCCTTGAAAATGCAGAGTTTTTAAGGCTTGGAAGTATTCACAGGAATACATATGTAAACAGCCCAAAAATTCTAACTCCCTATTTAGAAATTAAGGGGTTAAAAAATGTTTACCTGGCAGGTCAGATAACTGGCGTGGAAGGATATGTGGAATCTGCTGCGTGTGGACTTGTATTGGGGATAATTTTGTCAAAAAAATTGGCAGGTGAAGATATAAACCTTCCTCCAGAAGAGACTGCAATTGGTGGGTTGATGGCACATCTCAGGCGCGATATTAAGAATTTTCAGCCCATGAATGTAAATTTTGGCCTGATTAAACCTATAAATGTTCGTGCAAAAAAATCCAAAAAAAGAGAACTCATTGTCAAAAGGGCTCTTGAAGCTTTTGATAGATGGTTAGAAACAATTTAAATTATTTTTTGTCCCATAAAAATTTCAACATAGTCTATTATTCTTTGGGAGGTGTTAGGTGTTTCCAATACCAAAGCTCAGTTCTGTTTTAGACCTGTATTATGGTAAAGATCCATATCTTGATGCGTGGTTACTTCATTTTATGACCGAAAACAACATTGAATATCTGGCAAATCCATATGAAAATGCATCTCCTGAGCAAATGCGATTTATGGTAGATTTAGATGAGAATCAGGTTTTTGTTCCCTGTTCAGACTCAATGCTCAGGATCCTGCTCAAATCTCAGCAAGATGACGAATTAAAAAAAGAATATAGAAATTTATGGAAAAACCTGGTAAGACTCATATATCTCATTGTAAAAGATGACTATTCAAGACGTAAAATAGTTACATTGTGCAAACACAAGTTTCAAAAGGCATATCGTTCTCCATTTATTATTCCCTCTAGATTAAACAAAAGGATGTTGACCATCATCTTGACTCAATCAGCACAAATAGACCCATATGCAAAGCGAAAATCCAAAGACAATAAAAGGGCTCTATCTTTTCTATCGTCTCAGGAATTTTTAGATTTTGTGGGCATATGTCCAATTGATGAGCTAGAGTGTAAAAATATTCAAGAACTAAGAAATAAATTAAATTTAATTGAACTAAAAAGACTCTTTTGTTTATCTTTATATGAAGATATATGGAAAAAAAATGATTTTTCAAACGTGAATTCTATCTTCAATCAAATGCAGGGGTTTGAAGGTATTCTGGAAAAAGGACTTTTTCCAAAAGCACAAACAGAGCCTGAACTTACAATATTGTATTTACCAAATTCCAGTGGAGGACTTGTCTTTGATGTCCTTATTGCAAAACGTCTTATAAAAATGGGACATAGAGTGATTTTGGCTTTGAAAGAGGGATTTTATTTTGATTATCCCACCTTTTGGGATATTGATAATTGTGAAGTTCTACAGCATCTCTTGGAAGATGCAAGGTTTATTGAAGATAAAGAGATTTCAAAAAAAGAGCTATTAAAACATCTAAATGAAGCCAGACTGGTAGTTATATCTGATGGTACAAGGGAAAGACTAAATTTATACAGGACATCGGTGACCTTTGCCAGGGCATGGAAGGAATCAGACCTTATCATTGCCAAGGGAAACGGAAACTACAGAAGACTTATTTTAAATTCCCATTTTTTTACAAGGGATATCATAGCAATTTATAGGGATGATGAGGGAATAGTAAGTTTTTCTTTTAAAGAAAAGAGTCCACGGGTTAGAAAAATAACCGAAAAAGAGATAGTTGCAAAGGCAAAGGCAATTATAGAGGACATGAAAAAGGCAAAGGCCAGAGGTCAAAAAGTAATGTTTTATAGCGCAATTGTTGGTAGCATTCCAGGACAGACCAAGATGGCCATTAGGGTGCTTAACACCTTTGTAAATTATTTAAGGGAAAAACTGGATTCCACATACATTATAAATCCAGCTGAACACTTTGAACCTGGTATGGATGGTGATGATCTTATGTATATGTGGGAAATAGTCCAGAGAAGTGGCCTTATAGATATCTGGCGTTTTCAAACTGTCTCAGACATTGAAAAGAGCTTTGAACTAATGGGTATGAAGGTGCCTCCAATCTGGGCTGGTAAAGATGCAACTTTCTCAACAGGCTGCACAAAGGAGATGAAAATAGCCCTGGAAGAGCAGAGAAAACATCCTGAGATGCAGATAATTGGACCTGAGCCAGAGAAATTTTTCAGAAGAAGGGAATACGGAGTTGGAAAATACTTTGATGCATCTATTGATAGATTGAAGTAAATTTCCACTAATTTTGATGCGTCAGGGTTTAAACACCATGCAGTGATGGTACTTTGTGGTACACGTCAGGTTGGAAAAAGTACCCTTTTGCTAAATGAGCTATGTTTTAATAAGAGGTTTCTGGAATCCCATCTGGAAGGTCTTTCTACAAAAGTTGTTAATAGTTAACAAAACGATTAACAATTGTTAATCTTTTTTTCACTCACCATATTTTAGCACTTTAATATCCTGTTAAAATTATTGGTTATATATCATTAATCTACGCATCATATTTTGTGGCATCTATTTTGAATAAAAATTAAAATAAATTTTTTAAGGTTTTTTGTATGGCCTATTATAAATAAACATGGGATTAAAAAGACCTTTTAATCAACTTTAACCTGTTAAACCTGGAGGTTGATATGAAAATTTTAGTTGTTTATTCATCCCAGACAGGAAACACAAAGAAGCTGGCAGAGGCAGCTTACGAGGTATTACCAGAGCCCAAGGAGATTTATAATGTGAAAGACAATCCTTCTCCTGATAATTATGATGTAATAATAGTGGGTTTTTGGTTTAAAAAAGGAAAACCAGACCCAGCATCTTCAGAATACCTCGCTAAGATTAAGAATAAAAAGGTATTTTTAATAGGAACCCATGGAGCCGCACCAGAATCTGAACATGCAAAAAGGGGCATGGAAGAGGCAAAAAAAATGCTTCAGGACTGTGAGATACTTGGTACTTTTAATTGTCAGGGTGAGGTGGCTCCACAGATAATGCAAAAGGCTGCGTCAAAGCCAACACCTCCAGAATGGTATAAAGACGCTCCATTGGCCAAGGGGCATCCAGACGAAAATGATATTTCAAACCTTGTACAAAAGATAAAACAGATTTTTTCATAATATTTTATTTATATAAACCTTCTCATTTTTGATGGGACATTTTAATGAAGGAGTAATTTTAACATGGAAAAAATATCTTTTTCCAATATTGCAATTGTATCATGTGGAACTCTCACTATGGAAATAAAAGCACTAAAGGATGAAGGATTTTTAGATACTAAACACATCTTTTTCACTACTCCAGGGCTCCATGAAAATATTAAAGAACTAGAATCCCAATTAATATCCAAAATCAACAAGGCAAAAGAAGTGTGCGACAAGGTACTTGTGGTATATGGGGGCAAATTTTGTTATGTAAATGCCAATGAACCACTCAGGACAATGGAGGTCATAATAAAAGAACAGGGTCCCAATGTAGCCAGAATACAGGCAACTCATTGTATAGATATGATTATAAGTAAAGAAGACAGGGAAAAAGCGGCTCAAGAACTTGCTGGAGGTGAAAAGGTATGGTGGATGACCCCAGGATGGGTAAAATTTAGAAAATTCGTATTTAAGGGCTGGGATAAGGGTTTGGCAAATGAAAATTTTCCACGACACACAGGCGGCGCAATTGTAGCAGACGGGATTGGATTTATGGAAAAATATATGAGCGAACATCCTGAAGATTTTTTAGAATACTGCGATTGGATGGGCATTCCCATGCAACCATATGAAGTGACTTTAGATAGATTTAAAAACCTCCTATTAGAACAGGCGAAAAAACTAAATGAAATATAAAAAGACACAATGCCCTTATTACTAAACGCTATAAAAATCCCTCTTTCCCCAGTAGAGGGGAGAGAGGGATTTTTTTGTTCACTGTTTGCCAGGATTGTCAACTTTATTCAGCTAATTGAAGTTTTTGAAATATTTCCTTAAGGTTTGAGGCCAGAGTATTCAATTCCTGGATTGTATTTAAGGAACTATTCATTATTTCATAATTTTCTGCAGCAACTTTATTTATATCCTCAATTGAAATATTGATTGAATCTACTGTAGCTGACTGTTCTTCTACTGCAGCAGCTATACTTTGAACCTTTGTTGAACTCTCCTCTGCCAAATCTACGATTTCTTGTAAAACCTCTCCTGATCTTTGTGCCTTAGATGTGGCTTCATTGACCACCTCAACCGCCCTATCCATTTCAGTAGAATTTGCATGAGCAACTTCTTTTATGGAAAACAGGGCATGTTCAACTTCTTTGGTTGCCTTCATGGTCTTTTCTGCTAGTTTTCTTACTTCATCTGCTACCACAGCAAATCCTTTTCCAGCTTCTCCTGCCCTGGCTGCTTCAATCGCAGCATTTAAGGCCAACAAATTAGTTTGATCAGCTATGTCATTTATTACATTAAGAATATTTGTTATTTCTTCAGTCTTATTATTTAGAAGATCCATATTGTTTTTAAGTGTTTCGGTTAATTTATTTACTTTAAATATAGACTCAACTGCCTCTTCCACAACCTTTTGTCCATCTTTTGCTTTTTCCTTTGTATTGTTTGAATATTCTGCTGTATCTGATGAATTTTTTGCAACATCTAAAATAGCATTATTCATCTCTTCCATAGAAGTGGTAACTTCCAATAATCTATTTCTCTGGTCCTCAGCTCCCCTTGCACATTCTTCCATTTGAGCTGACATCTCTTCAGCAGTATTAAAAAGTTCATTAGAAATTTCAAATGCCTCATTTGCAACTTTTTGCATGGTAATCTGTGCGTTCTTTATATTTGTTATATCAACCATTAGACTACAAGCAGCAGCTAAATTACCTTCCTCATCTTTTATGGGAAAAGAAGTTGTATGTAAAATAATTTCTTTATCATCGAGTTTCTTCGCTGTCTCCATAGACACTACACCTTCAGTCTCAATTGCTTTAAAACAGATACAATTTTGGGAGTTGCACTGAGGAAATTTGAACAGATCATAACATTTTAATAGGCTGTGTTCTTCAATTTCATTCCCTGCAATTTCTTTAGCCTTTTTGTTCATGTAAAGGACGTTTAACTCTTTATCTACTATCATAAGAGGATTTGGAATCTTATTTAAATACCAGATGAATGTCCCAACAATTTCATTCACTTTTTCAATAACATTTTTATATTCTCCTGAAAATTTATCTGATTTTGCTTTATATAAGAGTCTTCCCTTTTTTAACTTTTTGTAAATATCATCGAATTCCTTAATAACATCTAAAAAAGTATTTCTTATCTCGTTTAAAGCCCTGCCTATTTGAGCCATTTCATCGTTTCCCTTGAAATCATAAGAAAAGTATAAATCGCCTTCAGACACCTTTTTAGCAAATTCAATCATTTTTTTTGCAGGATTGATTATTGAATAGGTCAAAATTCCTCCAACTATAAGTGCAATAATAAAACTTATTACAAACCCCAATAAAGACTGTTTCTGGATTGAAACAACAGTAATGGCTGCTGTTTTTATATCAGTCTCAATATTTCTTTGGATGTCCTGATAAATACTTTCTATTCCTTTATCTATTGTAAAAAATTTTTTATTAAGAGCATTTATTTCACTATTCATTTGAGTGATGCTATATTTTTTTTGAGATGCCTTTAAGATTAATTTTTTTATAAGACTGACATATTGATTGAATTCTATTTTAATCTTTTTTATCATATGTTTTTGTTTATTGTTAAGGTGTTCATCCTCAAACATAAGGTCTAAAAAGTCATTTATCTCTCCTACTTCTTCTAATAATTTTTTTTCCATTTTTTTAAATTTTAAAGGATCCTCCACTGCTAACACCAAATCTTTTTCCAAATGTTTAAATTGAGAAATAGTAGGTCTTACGTCTGACATAAGTTCAAGGGCAAATATATCTCCCCTAAAAAGATCAACAACACTCTTTTGTATTGTTTTTAATTTGAGCTGGTTTAAAGCAAAAATACAAGCAAAGATAGCTAAAATAATTCCTAATCCTATACCAAGTTTAATCCTGAAACTCATACTTCTTCTCCTTCAAGATGTTTCTTTATATAGAAAATAAAACATACTTTTTAATAGTCAACTTATCACCTTCAATGTTTAAAAATATATTTGTAAGTAACTACTAAATAAAATCAATAAAAAACCCTCCTTCCTCCTTAAAGAGAAAAGAGGGAGTTTTACTTATAGTAAAAGTAAGCCTTACTTTTGCTTATTCATTATATTCTTTCTCATTTGTTGTGCTAAATGTTTCATTTCAACAAGGGTTTCTTTCATTTTTGCATAACCGTACCAGGTTGTATAATCGGGATTAATATGAAATGCTGCCTGGAAGGTCTTCATACGATAGTCCATGAACATTTCATATAGTTTTTGTTCAATAGGGGTGTTGACTTCATAAAATGTTAGAAGATCTGGATAAGGCCAAGTTGCCATATTGGTCTTCTTTGGAATAATTCCGTCTCTGTAAAGACCTGCTACCAATTCAATTGCATCTGCAAAGATCTTATCAGCAGCCTTAATCATCATGTCTGCATTTTTTAGATTATTTTCTGCAAAATTGGCAGAATGACATTTTTCGCAGCTCTTTAACATCTTAGTCCTCTCAGCATTAAAACTAGCTTCATCTAACCTTGCCATATTTGCCTTTTTCACTACATCAAGTCTTGGAGTAGGTTTTCCGTTTTTGTCTAATACCCCAAGGGCTTTTAAAATTGTGAGCCTATACCCCAGCCATTCCTTATCTTTTTCAGGTAATCTCAGGGCTAAAAATCCCCACGCAGTCATTACCCTGTGATTACCATCTGGCATATGACAATCCTGACATGTAGGACCCCTATGGGATTTTCTATCAGTAAGATAAGCTATGCCGTGTCTGGAATGTGACCAGAATTCCCACTGGGCGTGATCAAATCCAGTATGGCAACTTGCGCATGTTTCAGGTTCTTTTGCTTCTTTAACAGAAAAGGCATGTCTTGTGTGGCAGTTTTGACAATCCATGCCGTATTTATAATATTTTCTGAATTCATTATTTCTTACGTGTTTGTCTGTGATTCCAAGGTTGTGACAACCATTACATCCTTTTTGTCCTGCAATAAATGCTTTTGGATGTTTATGGGCAAAATCTGGAAAAGCTGAAATAGGCAAAAGACCCAGGGCATGCTTTCCACTCATATACTGTTTTACTTGTTTTCTGTGGCACCTCTTACAGGTTGAAATAGTGGGCAGCAGGGCTTTATTGGCATCAGAAGCAGATTTGTGGGCTCTGCCATGGCAAGTAGCACAATTTAATCCAGCCTTGGACATTTTACTTTTGTGAAAATCTTTAATTATCCCTGGTGAAATTTTTGCGTGGCAGGATTCACAATTTGTAACACCTTTTGTAAAACCTTGAGTTGCAAATAACAATATAATTATTGCTATACAAATTAATCCTGAAGACGTAGAAAACTTGTTGCTTTTCATCGCTATCCCCTCCTTTTTTGATTAAAATTACAAAAAATTTTACACCAAACTGATTAAGTTTATTTATACATTAAAAATTAATTTTTTCCTCCAAATATGTAAGGTCCCTGTATGTTTCTCTTTCCCTGATTAGATAAAAACTATCACCAGATACCATAACCTCGGCAGCCCTTGGCCTTGAATTATACTGAGAAGACATGACAAATCCATAGGCACCAGCAGAAAATACACAAAGTAGCTCTCCAGCGTGGATCTCTGGAAGTTCCCTATCCTTGGCCAAAAAATCTCCACTCTCACAAATTGGGCCAACCACATCATATTTTTTAGGAGGCCTTCCCTTTGGGGTGACCTCTGAAATTCTATGATATGAGCCATATAACGCAGGTCTTATCAAATCATTCATTCCAGCATCAACAATGAGAAAATTTTTATTTTCAGTCTCCTTTGTGTAGATCACTTTTGTAACTAAAACTCCAGCATTACCAGCAATAACCCTTCCAGGTTCAAGTATAAGTGTTAAGGGATATCCTGTAAGGGATTTTGATAAGGCTTCTCCAAATTCCTTTGGATGGGGTGGCTCTTCTTCTTTGTATTGTATGCCAAGACCTCCTCCAAGATCTAAATATTTTATATTTATCCCAATTTCCTTTAGTTCTGAGTAAAGGATCTTTAATTTTTCCAGTGCATCTAAAAAAGGCGTTATTTCAGTTAATTGGGAACCTATGTGGCAATCTATACCAATTGGCTCTACTCCTTTTAATTCCTTGGCAGACTTGTATGCATATATTGCATCGTTTATATCAATGCCAAATTTATTCTCTTTGAGTCCTGTGGATATATAAGGATGTGTTTTGGGGTCCACATCTGGATTTATCCTAAAGCTTATCCTGGCCTTTTTGTTTAAAGATAGTGCTATTTCATTAATCTTCATTAATTCGTCTAGGGATTCAACATTGAACATTAAAATATCAGCAAAAAGTGCTTCTTTTATTTCATGCTCCTGTTTCCCAACACCTGAGAATACTATTTTTTGAGGATCGATCTCTGCCCTAAGTGCTCTGTATAGTTCTCCTCCTGATACAATATCTGCCCCTGCGCCTTCTTCTTTTAAAGTCTTAAGCACGTGTATATTTGAATTACATTTAACTGAAAAACATATTATGTGGGGTATAGCATAAAATGCTGAGTCAAATGCATGATAATGCCTTTTTAAAGTCCTTGCAGAATAGATGTAAATAGGAGTCCCATATTCTTTTACAATATCTTCAACTAATACTTCTTCAGCCCACAATCTATTATCTTTAATTGTAAAATAGTGCATATCTGCCAACTCCTTTGTAATTATGTTGTATTAGAACGAATAGAAACATCACCATACATTATATTATGAATATTATTTTTTTCATCTAAAACAATTAAATTTCCATTTTCATCTAAGTCAACGGCTCTTCCATACAGTTTTTTGTCTTTTAAAAATACTATAATATCTTTGTCTATTGTATTGCTGAGCTCAATCCATTTTGTTCTTATAGATTTAAAACCTTGCTTTAGGTATATATCATACCAGTATTCAAGATACATTAATATATTTCCTAAAAGGTGTGCCCTTTTTAGAAATTTGCCTTCTTCTAAATATAGGGATGTAGTGTAATCTCGTAGTTCATGGGGGATGTCTGCTTTATCCAGATTTACGTTAATACCAATGCCTAAGATAACGTAATCAACAAAATCTGTATCACCAGACATTTCAGCTAGTATGCCCACAACCTTTTTATTGTTAATTAATATATCATTTGGCCATTTTAATTGTGCTCGTAGATTTGTATAGGCATTTATTGCTTTACAAATAGCAACGCCTGCTACTAGAGGGAGTTGCATAACCTCTAAGGGAGAGAGTTTGGGCCTTAAAATTATAGAAAATGAGAGAGATTTTTGGGGGATATGAACCCACTTTCTTCCCCGTCTACCCCTTCCTTTAAGTTGTCTTTCGCACAAAATGAGTGCTCCTTCATCTTCATCATCCTCAGCAAGTTGCCTTGCCTTGTCTTGAGTTGATGAAAGCTCTTCAAAGAAATAGATTTTCTTCCCAAGATTCTCTGTTCTCAAGTAAGGTTTTATAAGTGGTGGAATCAATACATCTGGAGTTGAGATGAGCCTATAACCTTTTTTAGCAGAGGATTCTATTTTAAATCCAAGCTGTTTTAATATGTTAATCTGATTCCATACCCATGTCCTGGAAATGTTCAAGTTTTGTGCTATTTCTTCTCCAGAGACAAATTCCCCAGATAATAATTGTTTTAATATGTATTCTAAAGGACTTTTTTTCATTAGAAAAAGTTGTGGTTATAATGAGTTGACTCCCTTTACGCTATGTAGCAAGGCCAAAAACCCTCGCAAAATAGCGGTCAAGTGCACTCTATAGTTGAGCCATTTCTTCTTTATTTTTCATACTTAACTTTTTAAGCTCTGCATCTACTCTTTCTGACAAAAACATCTTCAATAGTGACTGATAGGGAACTCCCTTTTTATTAGCCAATAATTTCAATTCATTCAATAAGTTTTCTGGCAATCTAAGAGAAATGGTTTTTATAGATGGCTTGAGCTTAGGTAAAATGACCTTTTCACCATTATTCCAATTAATATATTCAGTGGAGTCATGGGTATGCCAAAATTCCCTTTCCTGGGTTTCATCTTTAAATTTTGGTATACTTTTCTTTTTCATTGCAATGCCTCATATATTCTTCTTTCTTTTTTACTCATATCTCTGGCCGAAATAATCTTTATCTTTTTGTTTCTTATTGTAAATACAATAAATAATTTTCTATTTAAATCAGTATGGCCCAAGGCATAAAATCGAATTTCCCCTCTTGAATGTTTTTCATCAAGATTAACAATAAGAGGCTGATTGAAAAATATTTGTTCACATTCACTACTGGTCACCTTATGCTTTGTCCAATTTTTATCTCTATTACCTTCATCCCATTCAAAGCCTGTACATTCCAAAAGTAATTTTTTGAATTTTTTATCCATATATTCAGAAAAAATATACATCAATCAAGCTAGAGAAATCGCTGCTTGTTTAATTTTTAGAAGAGTAAAGATTCCTTTATCTCAATTTATTGTTTTGTTAAATATAAAGTTATTAACGTTTATTATGCAAGAATAATTTTAACAAATTATTTCTTGACTCTAAAAGCTAACTCCAGATAATATATGAAAAAATTAGAATAGGAGAATTCTATGGAGATTCGGTTTATAGATCTTAAGGCTCAGTATTTAAGGATTGAAACAAAGGTAAAGGAAAATATATCCAGGGTGCTTGAACACGGCAAATTCATATTGGGACCAGAGGTATATGAATTAGAAGAGGTTCTTGCAAACTATGTTGGTACTAATCACTGTATTTGTTGTTCTTCAGGAACAGATGCCCTGCTTATGAGTCTGATGGCTTCAGGCATTGGCAATGGCGATATAGTATTCACCACTCCATTTACTTTTTTTGCAACAGCAGAGGTGATTGCACTTTGTGGAGCAATACCAGTTTTTGTAGATATTGATCCTCATACCTTTAACATTGATCCTGAAAATCTAAAAAAGGCCATTTTGGCTGTAAAACAAAAAGATCCAACTACTTATCCTATCCCAGATGTAATTAAAAAAGATTCCAGGGAATACTATCCAAAGGCTATTATTGCTGTTGATATATTTGGTGTATGTGCTTCTTACAAGGAGCTAGAAAAAATTGCCCAGGACAATGATTTGATTTTAATAGAAGATGGGGCCCAGTCTTTTGGTGGAGAGTATCATTTTAATAAGGCCTGTTCCTTTGGTGATATTGGGTGCACTTCTTTTTTTCCGGCAAAGCCATTAGGTGGCTATGGCGACGGAGGTGCTGTTTTTACCAATTCAGAGAAGTACGCCCGCATGTTGAAATCTATAAGGGTTCATGGCCAGGGAGAAGACAAGTATGAAAATCTTAGACTGGGTTTAAATGCAAGGCTGGATACTATTCAGGCAGCAGTTCTTTTAGCAAAAATGGAGGTATTTGATGAAGAAATTGCAAAGAGGCAAGAAGTTGCCAAAAGATATAGAAATGGTCTAAAAGATATTGCTGAAATAAAACATCAATATGTGCCAGGAGATATTCAATCTGCATTTGCTCAATACTGTATCTTAGTAAAAAATAGGAATGAGTTATGTGAATTTTTAAAACAAAAAGAGATACCAACAGCAATTTATTACAAAAAACCCCTTCATTTGCAAAAGGCATTTGAGTATCTTGGATACAGACAAGGAGATATGGAAGTGAGTGAAAGGGTATCAGAAAATATAATGGCCATTCCAATGCATCCATATTTGGAAAAAGAAGTTCAAGATTATATAATTGATTGTATTTATAAATTTTATAACCAATAAAAATGGAGAGTAGGGACATGTTATTTGGAATTGATGTGGGTGGCACCCATACTGATGCTGTACTCATTGATAAGGAAGTGGGAGTTAGGGCATACGTTAAAATTCCCACAGACCCAAATGACCTTTTGGGTTCAATTAGACAGGCTATTTTAGAAATACTATCTCAGGAAAAAGGTGTTGAGATAAAAAGATTTAACTTAAGTACTACGTTATGTACAAATGCAATTGTACAGGATTTGCTAGAGCCAGTTGGGGTGATAGTTAGTGCTGGACCTGGGATTGACCCCAATAAATTTACCATTGGCAACTATTATGAGGTTATACCAGGTGGTCTGGATCACAGGGGAACAGAAATATACCCGCTGGATATCTCCCATGCAAATAAGGTAATTTCAAATTTACTAGATTATGGGGTAAAGGTTTTTTCAGTTGTCTCAAAATTTTCTCCTAGAAATCCAGTCCATGAAGAAAAGATCGCTGAGTTAATCCAGGATAAGGCAGATTTTATTACACTAGGTCACAAGTTATCAGGTCAATTGAATTTTCCACGGAGAATTGCAACTGCATATTACAACAGCGCTGTATGGCCTATTTTTGATAAATTTTTGGATTCTGTTAAAAGGTGTTTAGAAGAGTTCAAGCTTTCTCCTCAATTAAACATCTTAAAGGCCGATGGTGGCACAATGCCGTATAATACTGCTAAACGTATTCCTGTGGAAAGTATTTTTTCAGGTCCAGCAGCAAGTGTCATGGGAATCTTTGGTCTGTGTGATATTACAGAAGATACCATTGTCCTGGATGTAGGTGGAACCACAACAGATATTGGAGTATTGGCAGCGGGAGTCCCTTTAATTGAACCTGAAAATGTGCGGTTAAAGGAACGGCCTACATTAGTTCGTGCAATGAAGGTAAAGTCCATTGGTCTTGGTGGTGATTCTGCTGTGAGGGTAAATGGAGACAAGATAGAAGTAGGGCCAAAGAGGCTTGGGCCTTGTATGGCCAAGGGTGGAGATGTACCTGCATTTTTGGACGCTTTAAATTGCATATGTGATGAAACCTACGGAGATAGAGATGCCTCTTTTAAGGGCATGGGTGAGATACAGGAAAATCTCAAATGTTCTCTTGAAGAGACTCCAATCAGAATTGTGGAACAGGGGTGTAAGATTTTAAAAAAAGAGGTATCTGAGTTTATTGATGAAATTAATGAGCGACCAATATACACCATACACGAACTTCTGGAATTCAGAAAAATAGAACCCAAAAAAATCTATTTAATGGGCGGTCCTGCAAATATCTTGAAAAAATTTATTGAAAAGGAATTTGGACTTCCTGTTGTTGTACCAGAATACTTTGGCGTAGCAAATGCCATAGGTGCGGCAATAGCCAGACCAACAATGCAGGCTGAACTATTTGCAGATACAGAGAAAAAAATAATGACCATTCCTGTACTTGGAATAAAAGAGAATATTTCAAAGAACTACAATCTTAAAGTAGCAAGAAAAGATATACAAAAAAATATGTCAAAATATATAAGGGAAAATTTGGGATGGGATATAGATTTATCTGAATTAGAGATAATTTTTGAGAGTTCCATGAATATGGTAAAGGATGTATTTACTGTGGGACAGGATATTAGGGTAAAATGTCAGGTAAAACCTGGGATATGTAAAGACTATGAAAACGTGGTGAGGTGTGTATGCAACAGGTAAAAAATAAGTTAGGGGTAGTTTTTTTTCCTGCCTTTGATTGGGCTATTTCTCCAACACATCCAGAGAGGCAAGAAAGGCTATTATATACAATGGATCAATTAAAGGAAGAAGGGGTGTTTGATATTCCTGGAATAAGGGAATATAAGCCAGAATTAGCTTCAAGACAGGAGATAGAAAATGTCCATTTTTGTTTTCCAGATGTTTTGAGCAATATAACAGATTCCCATTTAATTTCAGCAGGAGGATGTATTAAAGCCGGAAAATTGGTTATGGAGAAAAAGGAAGATAAGGCCTTTGCCCTGGTTAGACCTCCTGGACATCACGCAATGAAAGTAGTTCATGGTGGTAGGGGATTTTGCAATATAAATATAGAAGCCATAATGGTAGAATACCTACGGGAAAAATATGGAGTAAAAAAAGTGGCAATAGTGGATACAGATTGTCATCACGGAGACGGTACCCAGGACATATACTGGCATGATCCAGATACACTTTATATCTCAATCCATCAAGATGGTAGGACACTCTATCCTGGTACAGGATTTACTTCCGAAATAGGAGGTCCAAAGGCTATGGGCAAAACCATTAATATCCCTCTTCCACCAAATACCAGTGATGAAGGTTTTTTATATGCCATGGAAAACGTTGTTTTGCCCATACTACAGGATTTTGCTCCAGATTTAGTGGTGAATTCAGCTGGCCAGGACAATCACTTTACAGACCCAATAACAAATATGAATTTTTCTGCAAGAGGATATGCAAAATTAAGTGAAATGTTAAAACCAGATTTAGTGGTACTAGAAGGAGGGTATTCAATTCAAGGTGCCCTGCCTTATGTTAATCTTGGAATTGTATTAGCCCTTGCTGGATTGGATTATTCCTATGTAAAAGAACCAGATTATGATCCCAAAAAATTTGAAATGGATAAACGCACTATGGATTATATAAAAAGAATATGTGAAACTGCCCGTAAAAATTATTTTTCTTCTCCACAATCAAGTATAACCTTAGAGAAAGATGGAAATTGGATTGTAAGAAATAAAGAGATATTTTACGATACTTCATATATTGTTGAAAGGCAAAAAGAATATATACTAGACTGTGAAAATTGCAGGGGAGTGTTAAAAATTGAAAGCAGTTCCAGTCGTGTAAAAAATTGCCTTGCAATAGAAGCGCCTATAAATTGTTGTGAAAAATGTTTAAATACAGCTTATATGGAATATGATAAGGCAAAAGAAAAAGGTTATTCACATATTCAGTTCATTGATAGAGTGAATAAAAAAGTACTTAGATAAAAGGTAAAAAAATGATATCAGAAAAGGAAAGGGAATATTTAGTAGCAATAGTTAATTCTATTCCCAGGGAACTAGTAGTTATATCTCCTGAACTTAGAATTGTGGCAGCTAATGATTTTGCTAAAGATATTTATGGCAAAGATATGGTGGGGAAAAAATGTTATCAGGTTTATTATGGTATAGATAGACCTTGTTCTAAATGCAAAATAATACAACTACTCGATGGTGAAGAACAAAAAGATGGAAAGGACAGATTAAAACATCTTTATCTGGAGGAAGAAGTTACATTATTCCCTTTAGTTGGTACAGATTGCGATTTATGTATAGTAAAATTGGATTTCGACATAACAGAAATAGGAAAGCTTGAAAAGAAATTATATCTTTCTAATACGTTTTTACATAATCTAATATTAAGTGCAGTTGATGCAGTTATTGCTGCTGATAAAATGGGACGAATTTTTATTTTTAATGATGCTGCTTCAAAAATATTGGGTTATAAAAGGAAAGAGGCATTAAACTCCGTTGATATTAGAGATCTATATCCTGGAAATGGTGCAAGGGATGTTATGAAAAAACTCAGAAGTAAGGAATATGGAGGGCCTGGAAAATTAAAATCATACAGGGTGAATTTGGTTGCAAAAAATGGAGAAATTATTCCAGTTGAGCTAAATGCCTCTATTGTTTATGAAAATGGTGTAGAGGTTGCAACTATTGGATTTTTTAGGGACTTACGTGAAACCCTGAAGATGGAAAAAGAATTAGAAGAGACCAGGATGCAGCTCTATCAATCGTCAAAAATGGCAGCTATTGGAAATCTGGCAGCAGGTGTTGCCCACCAATTAAATAATCCGTTAAGTGGCATAATTCTTTTTAGTGAACTTTTATTAGAAGAAGATTTAGATGAGCACATAAAAGAAGATCTAATTAGGATACTTGAAAATGCCAGAAGGTGTAAAGATATAGTAAAAGAACTTTTGGAATTTTCACGACGCTCAAATAATAAAGATTATTTTGTGAATGTGAATAAGATCATTGATAGGACTATATTCTTGCTGGAAAAGCATCCCTTATTCAAGTCAATTGAAATAATTAAAGATTATACTGACAACATCCCAGAGATAAAAGGAGATCTCCAACAGTTAAATCACGTTGTTATGAATATTATCTGGAATGCAGCCCAGGCAATGGAAGGTAAAGGGGTCTTAAGCATTAAGACAAATTTTTTGAAAGATAAAAATACAATTAAGATCTTATTTTGTGATACTGGCCCAGGGATTCCCGAGGATATTTTACCCAATATCTTTGATCCATTTTTTTCAACAAAAAAACAGGGGGAAGGAGTTGGTCTCGGTCTAAGCATTGCTTATAGGATTATAGAAGGTCATGGGGGCAAAATATTTGCTTATAATAAAAAAGATGGTGGTGCATGTTTTGAAATAGATCTTCCTGTCTCGCAATAAAATACGTATAACCCTAAATTTAATCAAGAGATTTCTATTTAGATGTGGAGTAATTTTAAGATGGAGTCAATTAAAATTTTAGTAGTAGATGATGAAGAACATATAAGGATAGCGCTTAAAAGGATTTTAAAAAGACTTGATTGTGAAGTATATGTAGCAGAATCTGGTGAAGTTGCATTGGATATAATGAAAAATCAGACTATAGATCTGGTGTTACTAGACCTTAAGATGCCTGGAATAGATGGAATGGATGTATTAAAGATTATAAAACAAGAGTATCCTGAGACTATGGTAATTGTTATTACTGGTTTCGCCACATTAGAGATTGCTGTTGAATCAATGAAACAAGGGGCTTATGACTTTATACCAAAGCCCTTTGACAAAGAACATATATTACTTGTTGTTGGTAGGGCCATTGAGAACATAAGATTAAAGAGAGAAAAGGATAGATTAGATAAGGAAAAACAGGATGCACTTTTAGATTTAATTACTGAAAAAAGTAGATTAAAGACAATCTTAGAGGCACTTCCAAACGGCGTTCTGGTGACCAACAACAAAATGGAAGTGGTGCTTATAAATCCTACAATTAGAAAACATTTTAATATACCTGAGGATATAGAGCTTGGAAAAAATATATCTTCTTACATACAGGATCCTTCCATAATAAATTTTATTTCTACAGAGATGAATGAGTATGAAGGAGACTCAAAGGAATTTAAGGTCTCCGACGATTTATATCTACTTGTAAAAAAAAATAGTATCGTTGCCAAAAACCACAAATTCCTGGGGTATGTCATAATTTCAGTGGATATAACTCCATTAAAAAAATTGGATCAATTGAAGTCTGAGTTTGTGGCCAAAGTTTCTCACGAACTCAGGGGTAGCCTTTCTACAATTCATGAACAAATTGCAATGGTTTTGCAGGATCTTTTTGAAGATCCTGAATTTAAGGCTGATAAAAGGATATTGGAAAAGGCAAAGCAGAGGACCAGGGGACTTACTGAGCTCATAGAAAAACTTCTGGACCTATCTAGAATAGAGTCTGGAAAGGTCTATGTGGACATTAAAGAGATTTATATTGGAGAATTTTTGAGTTCCTTTTTTGAGGATTGGAAGGATCAGGCAAAGCTCAAAAACCAGAAGATAACCCTGGAATTAGATGTAAATGGAGATTTTAAGATAAAGGCCGATCCCAGGGCACTTAAGATCCTTTTTGATAATCTTGTTAACAATGCCATAAAATATACGCCTGAGAAAGGGGAAATATCCATTATTACAAAAAGAATGGATAATAAGGGAATAGTTGAGGTGAAAGACACAGGAATTGGAATTGATAAAGAAGAGTTAGATAAGATTTTTAATAGATTTTATAGAATAAGAAATGAACAGACAAAAGAAATTTCTGGGACTGGATTGGGTTTATCCATAGTAAGGGGCATAGTTGATGATTTAGGTGGCAAAATAGATGTTAGCAGCACTCCTGGCAAGGGCAGCACATTTAGAGTGATATTGCCTATCTTAAAGGATGGAGAAAGGAAATAAATCTCAACGCTTTTATATCCTTATTCCTCTAGTTTTTTACTTACCAAATATTTCGAATACTTAAAACCAGCCTCAAAACAGTTTTAGCACTAGTATAGTTCTTTACTTACCCAATATGTATTAATTTGTAAAATTTTTTGATAATTGTTTGATTTTGCTTATAGAAAATATTAAAAAGCCATAAAATTATTGGTTATCAAAGATATCTTTAAAGAGCTTTTAATGGGATATCAATTTTGGTTTTTTAAAAAATAAAATTGTCAAATACTAACTTAATACTTTAAAAAAAAAAATGTTTGTGTTATGTGTCACTATAAATTCATGAGGTAAGTATTGTTTATAATCTACTGAACTTCTTTAAAAAAATCAAATAGAGACAAGGATTGTTTGGTTATATTAATGTGTTATTCATAAACCAGGAGGGTAAAAATGATCGTTGGAACAAGGAAACCATTGGAAGAAATCAAGGCTATGATCTCTCCGTACAAAAAAGTCCTAATTGTAGGATGTGGAACATGTGTGGCAGTATGTTTGGTTGGTGGAGAAAAAGAGGTAGAGGTTTTGAAAAATGAATTGTCATTGGCCATGGGAGATAAGATCTCCTTTGATGGAATAACCTTGGAACGCCAATGCGACAAAGAATTTTTAGAACAAATAAAGGATGTGGCAGACCAGTATGACGCATTTTTGTCCATGGCGTGCGGAGCAGGGGTTCAGTTTTTATCAGAAGTGTATCCAGAAAAACCAGTATTTCCAGCAGTAAATACTACATTTATAGGGATTAATAGGGCCGTTGGATGGTATGAAGAAAGGTGTCGTGGATGTGGTAATTGTGTACTTGGTATTACTGGCGGAATATGTCCTGTTACTATGTGTGCCAAAAGTCTATTTAATGGACCATGTGGCGGCACTAATAAAGGAAAATGTGAAATAGATGAAAACCAACCATGTGCGTGGTACCAGATTTATGAAAGATTGGAAAAGCAAGGTAGACTTGATCAAATAATGGATGTGATCCCTGCCAATAATTGGGAAAATCAAAGGCCAAGGACAGTTATACAACCAGGGTATGAGAACCTATATGATACTTCTTCTTCAAAATAAAAATAGGAGGGATATTAATGTACAAGAGAAATATTGAAGAAAGCAGCAAATTGGAACGGGTGTTAAGGGAAGGACATTTTGCTTTTACTGCGGAACTCGGACCTCCTAGAGGAGCTAATATAGAAAAGGTAAAGAAAAAGGCGTCATATTTAAAGGGATATGTGGATGCAGTGAATATCACAGACAATCAGACCGCTATTGTAAGGATGTCAAGCTTAGTGACCTCTCTACTTTGCTTGGAAGAAGGATTAGAGCCTGTTTATCAAATGGTGTGTAGAGATAGAAATAGATTGGCTATGCAGTCTGATATATTAGGCGGATATGCAATGGGTATCCGAACTATTCTCTGTCTTTCAGGGGACCACCAAAAATTTGGAGATCATCCCCAGGCAAAGGGAGTGTATGACCTGGATTCTATGCAATTAGCAGCAATGGTAAAGAAAATGAGGGATGAGGGCAAATTTCAAGGAGGAGATGATATAGACGTTCCGCCTAAAAAAATATTTATAGGCGCTGCTGCCAATCCATTTGCTGAACCATATAATTGGAGGGTCTATAGACTTGCAAAAAAGATAAAAGCAGGGGTAGATTTTATACAGACCCAGTGCATATATAATATGGAGAGATTTAAGGAATGGTTAAAACGGGCCAATGATATGGGACTTACAGAAAAGGTATATATCCTCGCAGGGATCACGCCATTAAAGAGCGTTGGCATGGCTAGATACATGCAGAACAAGGTCCCAGGAATGGATGTTCCTGAAGAACTGATAAAACGACTTAAGGCTGCAGGAAAAGAAAAAGCTGCTGAAGAAGGAATTAAAATAGCCTGCGAACAAATAGAGGAGTTTAAAGAGTTAAAAGGAGTTGCTGGAGTCCATTTAATGGCCATAGAATGGGAACATAAGGTCCCTGAAATTGCTGAAAGGGCGGGTTTATTACCCCGACCAGAGGTCTAAAAACAAAGAGGAGAAGATAGATATGAACAAAAAAGTCATGGTCGTGGGAGGAGGTATTGCGGGCCTAAGTGCTGCCCTTGAACTTTCTCAAAAAAATATTCAAGTAGAACTTGTGGAAAAATCCTGTTTTTTAGGAGGAAAGGCCATTGGTTTTACCTGCAAGGCCACTGATAAATGTCAGCAATGCGGTGCCTGCCTCGTGGAAGAGGTCCTAAGGGATGTAGTAGGACAATCCAATATAAACATACATCTAAGAACAGAAATTGACAGTGTTGTAAAAAACGGAAAATTTAAGGTAAAACTAAAAAAATCAGATTCAATACCCAAAGAAGATAAGGTCCTTACAGGATTCTCAAAATACAATTCTCCTTACAAAGTGGTCATTGGTACTCCCCAAGACTCAAAGGACGGAGTTAATATAGACGAACTTGGGACCCAAGGAGAGTTAGATGTAGATGCCATTATAATTGCTACTGGTTTTACCCCATTTGATCCTACTGCCAGGGCTACATATGGATATGGAACATGGGAAAATGTTATTACTGCCCTGGAACTAGAAAACATGCTTAGAAGCGAAGTCAAAGTCATTAAACCATCTAATAAGCAAAGGGCGAAAAAGATAGGTTTCATTCAGTGTGTTGGAAGTAGAAATAAAGAGTTTAACAGTGTTTGGTGTTCTGAAGTGTGTTGTCCATATGCTTTGAGAATGGCTTCAATGATAAAATATAGATATCCTGATACAGAGATCTGGATATTTTTTATAGATATACAAAATGTAGGTAAGAATTACCTTTCCTTTCTTGAGCAAATAAACTCAGAAGTAAAGTTCGTCACTGCAACTCCAATTGATATATTCCCAGATAAAGAAGATAAGGTAAAAGTAGCATATAAAGATGACATAGAAGACAAGAGAAAATTAGAACCATTTGATTTAGTTGTTCTTTCTGTTGGCATTATGCCAAATGAGGACAATAAAGTGCTGTCAAAGATGATAAATATTGACCTATCAGAAGATGGTTTTTTCAGGGAAATAGATTTAATGGAACCAAATCTTACTTCCCAGGAAGGAATATTTTTGGCTGGAACTACTACAGGCCCCAAAGACATCTTGAATACAATATCTCATGCAAAGAGTGCAGTTTGTGAAACCCTGACTTATTTAGGAGGCAAAAAGTGATTGAAATAAACATAAATCCAGATGTCCTTGTAATAGGTGGCGGCATGGCAGGGATAATGGCTGCCCAAAGGATTAGAAAGCAAGGATATTCATTATCAATTTTAGATCAGGGACAGGGGTTTGAGCCAGATGCTTGTTATAAAATGGAATCATCCAGTTATTATTCACAGACAATAGAGGAACTAAAAAAGGATCTCAGTATCACATGGATAAAAGAAGCTCAGATATCTAAAGTAGAAGGTAGATATGGTGATTTTAAGGTATATTTCAAGTCAGGTACAAAAGTGGAAAAGAAAAACTTTGGAGCAGTTGTGATAGCAACCCCTTATAGTTACGTTCCTGTATTTGATGAATATGGTGTAGAGCCAGACCACAATATATTTTCTGTAAATCATCTATCAAAACTCCTATCGGAAAATAAAGCACCAAAAGGTACGTGTGTATTTCTTACCACATTTAAAGAAGAGACCAATCCTGTAAGTTTTAAAAATATTATTCTCAATGCTATAGAACTTGGAAACTCGGGTTCAAATGTGTATATCTTTGTCAAAAATGTAAAGGCTGCATCCCCAGGGCTTGAAAAACTCATTTTACATGCAAAAGAAAATGGAATAGTGATTATAAAATCAGACAAACCACCTCAACTAATTGTTGAAAACAAATGTCCCAATGTGATATTTTATGACCCCTTAATTAAAAAAGATATTCAAATCTCTGCTGATTACGTGATTATAGAAGACAAGATAATCCCCAATGAAAAAAATCAGGAAATTTCTGATTTATTTGGGATACATACTGATTCAAATGGTTTTTTACAGACAAATAATGTAAGGAGAATTCCGGTCTTCACCAATAGAAAAGGAATATTTGTAGTTGGATCCGCTGCTGGTATTAAACCGCTGCCTTATATCCTAACGGATGCCATAGATGCAAGCTGCGAGATTCAAGGACTGATTAAAGGTGGTGGGAAGGTAGAGATAGAGGAGACCATCTCAATAGACCAGGAAAAATGTGTAAGGTGCTTGACCTGTTATAGGGTATGTCCACATGGAGCAATATATTGGGATGTAGACAGAGTGGCTATATCTTCTTTAGTATGTGAAGGATGCGGCATATGCAGCGCAGAATGTCCTATGAATGCTATTCAAATAAAGGAATATTCTGATGATAAGATAAAAGGTCAGTTAAAAGATATATTAAAATCTAAAGGAGATGGACCTACTATTATAGGTTTTTGTTGTAAAAATTCAGCGTTTGAGGCAGTAAAGGGGGCAAAAGATCTGGGAATTGATTTACCAGAGGGTCTTAAAGTTATAAAGGTCCCATGCGCTGGAAAGATAGACGTTGACTATGTATTAGATGCCCTAGTTAAGGGAGCAGATGGAGTTATAATTGGGGCATGTTACAAAGACAACTGTAAATCTGAAAAAGGCAATATCTTTGCAGGTTATAGAATAGAAAATTTAAAAAAATCCTTGGCCCAGATAGGAATAAATCCTAATAGAGTGGAACTCCTCCATGTAGCCTCTAATATGCCCAGGGAATTTTGTCTAAAACTAAAGGAGATAACTGAAAAAATTGTAGATATAACTAGTTAAAAAATTTAGGTCCATTAATAGAAGGAGTAGTTATGGGGAAAAGAATAATTTTAGTGGATGATGATCAAGACTTTTGTGAAATCCTTAAATCAAGACTGGAAAAAGAGGGATTTACAGTAGAAGTTGCTTATGATGGAGAACAAGGACTTGAAAAAGTGAGATCAAACCCACCAGATCTCTTGATCCTGGACGTGATGATGCCCAAAAAATCGGGATTAGAGGTATGTAAAGAATTAAAAGCAGATTCTGCTTATAACGAAATTCCCATAATAATGCTAACAGCAGTAGCTGAACACATAGGAGAAACTACATATACCCAATATGATGCAATGGGTATGGAGGCAGAAGATTATATCCCCAAAGGGCCAGATTGTACTGAAAAAGTAGTTAAAAGTGTCCTCGAGATAATTTCAAAGGATTGATTTAGAGTTTTACATTAAAGAGGGGGCAATAACCCCCTCTTTTTTTAATAGGCAACGTAAATTATAGAGTGACTCCCTTTTTTTGTCTTATTAAATTGAGGTCAAAATTTTAGGGACTATGGATTATTTTTCTATAAATTTAAAAATCTTCTCCATGTCTAAACTATTTTTTAATACCTCTGCGAGTTGGTTCAACCCTTGTTCAACACTGTAGTTAGTCTGTGGAGTTTTTAGAGGGGATAGACCCTTACTTATCCTGATCTCATCAATAAGCCATCGTCTAAAAACATCATCATCAAATATTCCATGAAGATAACTTCCCCATATCTTAAGGTCCTTTGTTCCGTATCCAATCTCATCACCCCTCTTATTTTTTACAACACACACAGTGTCCTCGGGATTTGTACAAAAGGTCCTTCCATGGTGAATTTCATAGCCTGTTAGGCTTAAATTTGATGGGATGTGCACAGCATGTGTCTGGATCAATGTCTTTTCTCTATCTAATTCAGTTATAATAGGTATAAAAGCCAATCCATCTGTATGAACTTTAGATGACTCAATATTATATGGATCGCTGATTTTCTCTCCAATTATCTGAAATCCACCGCAAATACCAATGAGCTGTGTATTTTTATTATCTATAATATATTTAATGGTTTCAGCTATTGAAGATTTTTTTAAATATTCATTATCTTTAATTACATTTTTACTGCCCGGAATAATAATTAAATCAAACTGCTCCTTTAACAAATCAGACTTAGTTTTTATTATAGTTATTGATACATCTGGCTCAGACAAAAATGGATCCAGGTCTGTAAAATTTGAGATATGGGGTAAATCAATACATGCTATTTTAACAGGAGCATTTGATTTTTTTTGGATTTTATCCCACCCCATTTTAAAAGATACAGAATCTTCCTCTGGAAGACCTAAATTTTTAATGTATGGGACTATTCCCAAAAAAGGTTTGCCTGTATATTTTTCTATAACATCAATTGCAGGATCTAACAAGGATGCATCTCCCCTAAATTTATTAATAATAAATCCCTTAATTAAATCCTGCTCCCATTTATCAAGTAGATCCATTGTTCCAATAAAAGAAGCAAATACCCCTCCCCTATCTATATCTCCCACTAAAAATGTATTTGCCCTTGCATATTTTGCCATTTGCATATTAGTAATATCGTGTGGCTTTAGATTTATCTCAGCAGGACTACCAGCCCCTTCTAAGACTATAACATCAAATTCTGATGCAATAGAATCATATGTTTGCCTTACTACATCTAAAAGTTTCCTTTTATATTCAAAATAATCCTTAACTTCCATATTCGCTACAGGCCTTCCCAATACAATTACCTGAGAGCCAGTATCAGTAGATGGTTTTAACAACACAGGATTCATCCTCACATCAGGGTCTAATCTACATGCCTGGGCCTGCAACACCTGGGCCCTGCCCATCTCACCACCATCCTTAGTAACATAGGAGTTTAACGACATATTTTGGGCCTTAAATGGGGCAACTTTAAAACCCTCATTATATAATATCCTGCAAAGACCTGCAGCTAAAATGGATTTTCCAGCATTTGAAGATGTTCCAACAAACATAATAGCAGGGGTCTTTGTTGATGAATATGGCCCAACAGGATAATAAGTTTTCTCTTTCTTTGTTTCACCATGTAAAAATATTTCTTTTAAACACTCTAATAAATATAAATTTTCTTCCTTACTTTTTACTGCAATCCTGAAAAACCTGTTGTTTAATCCCCTATAATTGGAACAATCCCTAATTACAATCTTTTTCTCTAGCAGGGTCTTCTTTAAAAAAGAAACATCTATATCTTGAGATGTAACTTTTACTAAAATAAAATTCACATCAGATTCAAATGCACATAGTCCAGGTATTTGTTTTAATTCATTAAAAACGAATTTTTTTTGCTCAAATACATATTTTCTACTTTGATAAATATAATCCTTTTCTTGAAAAATATTTATACCTATTCTATATGCAATGGAATTTACTGACCATGGAGGCAAATATTGCTTCATCTTTGCTATTATAGACTCATCTGCTATCATAAGTCCCAGTCTGATCCCAGGAATAGAAAAAAATTTTGTAAGGGACAAAAGCACAATTACATTTTTGGGACGGTTTATATACATCCTGTCAAGTCCATCCACAAAATCTGCAAATGCCTCATCAATTACAAAAATTGAATCAGGATGGGAAATTGCTATCTCTCTTATTGACTTAGGATCAAATACCTTTCCAGTTGGATTATTTGGCTGGCCTATAAACACAATGGATGGAATATCTAAAAAAGAAGACAGTTCCTTAAAATCCAGTTCAAATTTATCTTCTTCTTTAAGATAAAAAAAATCAATATCTAGTCCATTTAATATACATACCTTTTCATAATCTACATATGAAGGAACAACTATTACCGCCTTTTTTTTATCCACTATTTTTGGGATAATATATAAAAGTTCAGTGGAACCATTTCCAAATACAATTTGTTTCTCACTAACCCCATAAAAACCTGTGGCGGCATTAATCAATTCAGCAGGAGGTGTTTCTGGATAGTGAACAATATAGTGTACAGATTCCCTAATTGCCCTAATTACCGATGCTGGAGGTCCAAGGGGGTTAATATTGGCTGAAAAATCAATAAGTTCATCTGCAGATACTCCTCTTTCCCTTGCAATTGAATATAGATTTCCCCCATGTTGAAACTTCTTCACAACAACTCCTTTTAAAAATCTCTTTTTTGAGCCTGTAACATTATTTGTGTAAATTTTAATGAGTGATCTGTGATCAGTGTCTGTGATCTGTTGTCCACTCCCACTGACCACTCACACTGATCACTAATCTCTCCTTATTTATCACCTTCAACACCCTGGGATATATACAGTTTTTGTTATATACTCTTTTTTGGCTTGGTTCTCCACCTGTTGTGTATCCAATACCATTGCTCTGGATATTTTAAGACCATCTCCTCAACTGCCTTTGTATAAAATTGACAAATAATTTTCACTTTTTCTTTTAAATTTCCATTACATTGGCGGGTATCGAGATAAGGCAAAAAATAGAGTTTGTAGCCTTTTTCCCCACCCCTTATAAGAAACACAGGAAGCACTACTGCCCTGTTTCTCACTGCCATTAGTGCTGGTCCAAAATTAACCGCTGCAATCTCTCCTAAAAAGGGCAGAAATACTGCCTTTCTCCAGCCACAATTGTGGTCAACTAAAAAGGCACTCATCCCATTTCTTTTCAAAACCTTTGCAATACGAGGAGCGGAATTGTCCCTTGGGACTATCTCATGTTTGTATTTTCCCCTGAACCTCTTTACAATCTCACTTATCACTGGATCATCTGGCTCTCTAATAACTATCTGCGTTGGAATATCTTGAAACAACACGGCCATGATTCCAGACAATAGTTCCCATGAACCAAGATGTGCTGTTACTGCAACTACTGGCCTATTTAATGATTTGACTTTTTTCAAAATAGACTCATTTTTTACTTCCACAAGATCATTCACAAATCGATAGTCCACCTTTAAATTGTAAAAGATCTCCACAAAGGCCCGTCCAGTATGGAGAAAATTCATCCTGGCAAGATATGTTGCATCTTTTCTATTAATCTTAAGGTGGTTTTCTATGCTTGTTATTGCCCTTTTTCTTCTGGAAGGCACAAAGATCCACATCAATGTGCCAACTGTTTTTCCCAGAGATGATATTTGTCTTAAACTGAGTTTTGATAGAAATTGCACCAATATCTCAAAAAAAATCTCTTTAAACATAAACCAACCTTATATCCTCTTATCTAAAATAGAACTAACCACATCCATAGTCTTTGATAGGGCACCTTTATTTTTATCCAAAACCTTTTTGGCATTGTTTCTTATATTGGTTCTAATATCTTTATTTTCTAAAAGATTTAAAATTTCCTTTTCCAATTCAAATTTATCTTTAGCTACAACTATTGCATTATTCTTCTTAAATACATCTATAATTTCCTGGAAATTAAAATAATTCGGACCAATAACAACAGGGACACCAATAGATGCTGGTTCTAAGACATTGTGACCACCTATTTTTTCTAAAGAACCTCCAACAAATGCCACATCTGACATCGCATAATACATCATCATCTCTCCCATGGAATCACCAAGATAAACATCAAAATTCCCTTCTGGAACCAAACTATATGATCTCCTATGCGCATTAAAACCATAGGACTTACATAAATCATAAACTAAATTAAACCTCTCTGGATGTCTTGGAACCAATATCAGTTTTAATTTATCATTCTTTTTTATAAGATTAGAATATATATCAAGCAGTGTTTTTTCTTCTTCTCCGTGGGTTGATGCACCTATAAGGATTTTATATTTTCTAAAATATTTTTCTTTTAATTCTTTTCCAGATTTAATCTTATCCTCTGGAACTGGAATATCAAACTTTATATTACCAAAAACTCTGACTTTTTTTTCAGGCGCTCCAATATCTATAAATCTTTTTGCATATTCTTCATTTTGTACCAAGATATAACTACATTTATTTAGAATTTTAGACATGAAAAATTTAATCCTCAGATAATTCTTATAAGACGAAGGAGATATCCTTCCATTTGCTATAACAATGGGGACATTATTTTTATACAAATTACAAAATAAATTTGGCCATATTTCTGTCTCCATTACAATAAAACACACTGGATTAACATGGTCAATAAATTTTGTCACAAATTTGTTTACATCATATGGTAGGTAAGAATGATACATATTGGGCCTTAAATTTTTTTGCACAATGTTAGACCCTGTTGGAGTGGTTGTGGTAATTACAATTGGAATTTCAGGAAATTTTTCCCTTAATTTAAAACAAATGGGCAAAGCTGCTTGAACCTCACCAACAGATACTGCATGAAGCCAAATTGATCTTTTCAGTTGTGGGAACTTAACCACGCCAAATCGCTCATAAATCCTTTCTCTGTAGCTGGGAAGTTTAAAACTCTTGTAAATTATCCGCCCCACAGCAAAGGGCAAAGTTCCATACGCAAGCAAATTATAGAAAAAATTCATAATTACTCCCCTCTTACTCTTCCAATTGGGAGATAGTTTATTCAAAAAAATTGGTCAAGCTTATAAAACCCAAATCATCAACCCACTCTGATCAATTTTATTTAAGCCATCCTCAACCTTGATTTTATTTAACAAAAGGAATAAATTCTCGTCTATATAAAGAGGTAGCAAATGGTAATATATTCACTGCCACCAGAACCAATTTTTCCAGATCCACTAATTGATGATGTAGATGATATTGTGGCAATTGGGGGAGACCTTAGTCCTGACAGACTGATTGTGGCATATAAAAATGGTATCTTCCCATGGTATGATGAACACTCTCCCATCTTGTGGTGGTCTCCTGATCCCAGACTTATATTAAAACCAGAAGATCTGCATGTATCCAGAAGATTAAAAAGAATCATAAAACAGAAAAAATTTACCATTACAATAAACCATGCATTTGAAGAAGTAATAAATTTTTGCAGCAAAATAAAAAGAAAAGATACTGAAGGAACCTGGCTGGTACCTGAAATGATTGATGCCTATATAACCTTACATAAAATTGGCTATTGTCACTCAGTTGAGGCTTGGTATGATGGTAAATTGGCTGGGGGTTTATATGGGGTGTCTATGGGCAGGGTATTTTTTGGGGAATCTATGTTTTACAGGGAATCCAATGCATCCAAAGTGGCCTTTGTGTGGCTAACCTTGATGCTAAAAAATGCCAATTTCAAATTCATTGATTGTCAACAGGTAACATCTCACCTCATGAGATTTGGTGCAAAACCAATTAACAGGAGAATATTCTTAACAGAATTAAAAAAGGCCCTGTGGCTAAGTCCCCCTCAAGGCCTATGGAATCCCAGGATCTTATCTGACAGCGTTCATTTAATTGAGAACTTGTAATCTTAAAGGGAGATCTCTTATAGATCTCCCTATTGGTTTATAGGGACCATTTCACATTGAGCATCAAGAAAAATAATCCCCCAAAAAACATTAAATCGCTTAATCATATCCATGGATTATATTTTATATAACTCCTCTCCAGATAGTACTTTGATATTTGCCTTTTTCAACACTTCAATCGCCTGATCTGTTCTGTCAAATCTAAATATAAGTACTGCATTTTTCATAGATTGCTGAACAAAGGCATACATATATTCAACATTAATATTCTCTTTACTCAAGACATCCAGCACTTCATGTAGTCCCCCAGGCTCATCTTTTACTTCCACTGCTACTACAGTAGTCCTTCCCACAGTAAATCCGTATTTTTTCAATGTTTCTTTGGCCTTTTCTGTATCAGATACTATTATTCTCAAAATGCCAAAATCTGAAGTATCAGCCAGAGCCAATGCCCTGATATTTACTTTTGCCTCTGCAAGGGCCCTTGTTACATCGCAAAGCCTCCCTGCCCTGTTTTCCAAAAAAATTGATAATTGTTCCAACTTCATAACACTTGCCTCCTTTATATTGGTGATTCGTTATTCGTAATTGGTGATTCGTTATTGGTGCTTGTAGGGGCGGATTCCATATCCGCCCCTTCCACATCCAATTCCCATTTCACGATCCACCAATCACAATTCCCATTTCACAAATCCCAATTCCCAATTCACGAATCACGATTTACGAGTCACAAATCACGAATCACGTAAATCTATTATCCTCTTAGCCTTTCCTTCTGACCTCATTATTGACTTTGGCTCCACAAGTTTGACCTTTGTGGTTACACCTAAAAATTCTTTGATGTTTTTCTGTATTTTTGCCTCTAATTGCTGGAGATTCTTGATTTTATCAGAAAAAATATTCTCATCTACTTCTACCTGAACCTCTAAGGTATCCATTGAATTTTCCCGTCTCAAGATGAGTTGATAGTGGGGTGTTAGCCCTTCTGTCTCCAGTAAAATTGATTCTATCTGAGATGGGAACACATTGACTCCCCTGATAATTAACATGTCGTCTGAACGTCCTAACACCTTGTTCATTCTAATATGTGTCCTACCACATTTACATGGAACAGGATTTAAAGAGGTAAGGTCCCTGGTTCTATATCTAATTAAAGGCTGGGCCTCCTTTGTTAAGGTGGTTATAACCAATTCCCCCTTTTCTCCATAAGGCAAAGGTTCCTTTGTATCTGGATCAATTATCTCCACAAGAAAATGGTCTTCCCAGATATGTAGACCTGACTGGGCAGCTCTACATTCCATTGCAACACCAGGCCCCATTATCTCAGACAAACCATAAATATCCAAAGCCTTTAAATGTAGCTTGGACTCTATCTCACGTCTCATCTCCTCTGTCCATGGTTCTGCCCCAAATACTCCTGTATGCAGAGAAAGGTCTTTAAAATCTACGCCAGCAGCCTCAGCTACATCGTATAGATGAAGGGCATAGGATGGTGTACAACAAATAACCGTTGCCTTGAAATCATTAAGAAGCATTATCTGTCTCTTGGTGCCACCACCAGATACAGGCACAATGGTTGCTCCAATTTTTTCTGCACCATAATGTGCTCCAAGTCCCCCTGTAAATAGCCCATACCCATATGCATTGTGGATAATATCACGCCTGGTTACTCCAGCAGCCATAAGTGACCTACCCATTAGTTCTGCCCAATTATTAACATCTCTCTGGGTGTATCCAACCACCGTGGACTTTCCAGTGGTTCCAGAAGATGCGTGAATCCTCACCACATTTTCCTTTGGCACAGCAAAAAGGCCAAAGGGATAATTATTCCTCAAATCCTGTTTTTCTGTAAATGGTAAATACTTGATATCTGATAATGATTTAATATGTTCGGGTTTTACCCCAAGTTCATCAAATTTCTTCTTATAAAAGGGGACATTGTGATAAACCTTTTCAACCACATATTTAAGGCGTTTTAGTTGAAGGGCCTCTAAATCTTCCCTTGGCAGGGTCTCTTTTTCCACATCATACATCATGATAAATCTCCTCCTAAAAAGAATATTTTTGACTATTACCTATAAACAGACTATAAACATATTTAAATGAATGAGGGGATTTGTCTGTTTTTACTAAGTCACATAAAAACAAAAATGTCAAAAAGAAAAAATATACGCAGATTATCTGTTAATATTTGAATTTAGTCAAGGGAATAACAGATTGTGAACTATTTATCTACGTAACCCTAGGATGGTAAAAAATTCAACCAGATAGCAACATAAGGGGGCATTAAACATTATTATGCTAAACAAAAACAATATTGAGGATAAAGTAGAAAATATAGCCAACTGGCTTTTAGAAAAAAAGGCAAAGGACGTGGTTTCCATTGATATTTCTGAGTTCGGCTCTATTACAGATGTAATAATAATTGCATCCAGTGTAAACACAAGACACAATCAGGCCCTTGCGGACTTTGTTCTGGAAAAGGTCTCAGAGAACAAATGGGAATATCTGGGCATGGAAGGATACAAGGCTGGAAATTGGATTTTAATTGATCTCAACGAGATCATAGTCCACTTATTTTTAGAAGAAATCAGAGAATTTTATAATATAGAGGGGTTATGGAGGGGAGCAAAAATGACCTCTTTTAAATCTAAGGAGATGGCCCATGAAGAATTTTAAGCCAACTATTTTACTTATTTTAGATGGATGGGGACAAGGGGTCCCTGACCCGAAAATAAACGCAGTTTTTAAAGCAAATACACCAAACCTTGATTATCTGCTAACTAATTTTCCCTGGGCCAAATTAACGGCATCAGGTGAGGCGGTAGGCCTTCCAAAGGGACAGATGGGAAACTCAGAAGTGGGCCATTTAAATATTGGGGCAGGAAGAATCGTATATCAGGATATTGTGAGAATAGACAAATCTATTGAAGATGGAACTTTTTTTAAAAATAAGACCCTATGTAGTCTAATAGAAAAGGTAAAGAGAAATAATTCCAGCCTGCATCTACTGGGACTTGTCTCAGATGGAGGGGTCCACAGCCATGAAAACCACATATATGCATTGCTTGAGCTTGCAAAGAAAAAAAATCTCTCCAGGGTCTATATTCACTGTTTTTTGGATGGTCGAGATACACCTCCTACATCAGGTGCAAAATACATAAAAAAACTCCAGGACAAAATAAAAGAACTAGGAGTTGGAACTATAGCCTCGGTTATAGGAAGATATTATGCAATGGATAGGGACAAAAGGTGGGAGCGGACAAAACTCGCCTATGATATGCTGGTAATGGGCAAGGGAGAAAAGATTTCAGATCCATACAGGGCAGTTTTGTCAGATTATGACAAGGGAAAGACAGATGAATTTATTGAACCAAAGGTGGTTGTTGAAAAAAGTGGTAATCCGGTGGGACTCATCAAAGATGGCGATGGAGTATTTTTCTTTAACTTCAGGGCAGACAGGGCAAGACAGCTTACTGTTAGTTTATTTAAAGATGATTTTGACGAATTTGAAAGAAAGATTGTGCCAAAAATATGTGAAATGGCCACAATGACCCAATATGAGAAGGATTTTCCCTTACCAGTTGCATTTGAACCAGAAATCCTAAAAAACATCATGGGTGAAGTTTGTTCTAAATTAGGGCTAAAACAACTCAGGATCGCTGAAACTGAAAAATATGCCCATGTAACATATTTTTTTAACGGAGGAAGGGAAGAACCCTTTAATGGCGAAGACAGAAAGCTTATCCCCTCCCCAAAAGAAGTGGCCACATATGATCAAAAGCCAGAGATGAGCGTATTTGAAGTTACAGAAGAGTTGGAAAAAAGATGGTTAACCAAGGGATATGACTTTGTTGTGTGTAATTTTGCAAACCTGGATATGGTTGGGCATACAGGAAATTTTGATGCTGCAGTAAAGGCGTGTGAAGCAGTGGACCAATGTGTGGGGCGTGTTATGAAAATGGTAGAAAAAAGGGATGGTAGGCTTTTTGTTACTGCAGACCATGGAAATGCAGATGAAATGGTGGATAAAAATGGTGGGCCACACACGGCCCACAGCACAAATCCTGTTGCTTTTGTCTGGTATGAAAGAGAAAAAAAAATCCCCTTGTTAAAAAAACAGGGCAAATTAGGGGATATAGCCCCAACTATTTTGCACTCATGGGGAGTAGAAATACCAGATGAAATGAGTGGTGATATTTTAATTGTCAACGAGGGATAAAACATGGAGAGAAAAAGACCCCTTGAACCAATTAAACCAGAAGGAATGGAAATTATTCTTTATTATCCATGTCCATTTTGTTCTAGAAAGGTCCCAGTTGTTGCCCCATTAGAACCAACAGTGATCAGGTGTGATGCGTGTAATAAACAATTTCCAATAGTGCCCTCAGACGATAAGACTATTAAATTTTTAAAGACCATCTTAGACAATGGTAGGGCTGCAATTGCACCAGATTTTCTATAAGAGGTATGGAGGTTATACATATATGCCAGCTCAAAATGTATTAGATCTTATTGGAAACACCCCATTAGTTGAAATAAAGAGACTAAACCCAAATCCAAGGGTCAAAATATACGCAAAAATAGAATCAGTAAATCCTGGTGGCTCTATTAAAGATAGGGTTGCCTTGGCAATGATAAAAAGGGCAGAACAGCGAGGAGAGATCTCAAAGGATAAAATTATTATTGAAGCCACCTCTGGAAATACTGGAATTGGCCTTGCCATGGTCTGTGCAGTCAAGGGATATAAACTTATGCTTCTAATGCCTGAGTCAGCATCAGAAGAAAGAAAAAGGATAATGCGGGCCTATGGGGCTGATATATATCTAACCCCCGGTCATCTATCAACTGACGGGGCTATTGAAGAAGCATACAAACTTGCTAGAGAACAAAGTGACAAATATGTGCTTATGGATCAATTTAACAACCCAGCCTCAATTGATGCCCATTATTTTGGGACAGGAGTAGAAATATGGGAGCAGACAAAGGGAGAGGTAACCCATGTTGTTTGTGCTTTGGGAACATCTGGCACGGCAATGGGAATATCAAAGAGACTAAAAGAATTAAACCCATCAATTCAAATAATTGCAATTGAGCCATATGCAGGTCATTCTATCCAGGGTCTTAAAAACATGCAGGCATCTTATCCCCCTGGAATATTTGATAGACATAGACTGGATAAAATAATCAACATAGACGATGACACAGCATTTGAATATACAAGAAAATTAGCTAAACAAGAAGGCATATTTGCTGGCATGAGTTCTGGAGCAGCCCTGGCTGGAGCAGTTCAGGTTGCTAAAACATTGGATAAAGGCTGCATAGTAGTAATCTTCCCTGATGGTGGCGAGAGATATTTATCCACTTCCCTCTTTGTCCCCCCTAAAAAGCAAGGGGTCTTTATATTTAATTTGAATTCCAGAAAAAAAGATTTGCTTTCTTTTGATAAGCAGCCTTGTTTCTTTACCTTTGGACCTTCAGCTGAGTACTTACAGAACATTGAAGCCTTCAGGCGCATACTGTTCTTGGATGTACTTGGTGGGTATTTTAAATTCAAAGGATGTGATGTAAAAAAAATCGTAGGCATTGCTGATTTTGATGATCAGGCAATCTGTCAGGCTGAACAAATGGGTATAACCCTTTCAGACTTTTCAGACTTTTTTTTAAACACCTTAAATGAATATAGCAAAAAACTACTTATAAACAATGTAGAATTTAAATCAGCATATAGAGAATCATCAATGATGATAGATATAACACAAAAAATCCTTGATAAAGGAAAAGGATATGAAAAATTAAGGTCTGTTTATTATGATATATCAAGGGATAGGGAATACGGAAGTCTCGTTGGGGCTGATTTAGACAAGATATATGTGGGTAAGACTGTTGAACTGGAAAATTATGCCAAAGATAATCCAAGGGACTTCACCATCTTAAAAAGGGCATCTCTAAAAGACTTAAAAAGGGGTGATTTTTTAAAAACAAGATGGGGGAATGTAAGGCCAAGCTGGTATCTCCAGATGGCTGCATCTGTAGGTAGAGAAAAAACCATTGACCTTGTTGTAGGTGGAAGTACCCATTATTTCCCACACATGGAGAACTTAAAATCAATATGGAAATTTGGCCTTAATCTCTCTCCCAAAATCTGGACCATTGTGGCTGAAGTTAAATCCGAGGATATAAGGGCAAAATTAGACGACATATTAAAGGTGGTCTCTCCCCACACCCTAAGGATGTATTTACTTTCCCAATCCTACCACAAATCCCTCTGTTTAAGCATGGATTCTCTTAGTATGTGGCAAAAAAATCAAGAAAGGGTCCAGCAATGTGCCATTAATGTAATGACTGTGATGGGAGATGGAGGCCAAATAAAAAAAGAACTAAAACAGATATTGTATGATTTAAAAAAGTCCTTTTCTAAAATGATAGAAGATGATTTCAAGATCTATAAATTTTGGCCAGTTCTTTTTGATTTCTGCAAAAAAATTAACAATATGTTCTTTAAGAAGGAACTAACTCCAGCAGAAGGGACCCTTATCTGGGAGAAACTACAGGATATAGCAAGCATATTAAAGATAATTGATGAATCAAAACTACCTTTAAAACAACAAAAACTGCCATCTGATATAAGAGATGTCTTAAAAAAAAGAGAAGAATACAAGGCAAAAAGAAATTTTCAAAGGGCAGATGAATTAAGACAAAGCCTCAAAGAAAAAGGTTATATTGTAGAAGACACCCCATATGGACAGAGGATATTTACTCTGAATACAAGGGTGTATGGGTATAAGGGTTAACCCCAATAAACTCAATAAACCCATGAACCTGGAAC
>NZ_JBMYBT010000123.1:0-7933 GCF_053993635.1 Desulfothermus sp.
GCAGGGAACAAAGGAGCAAAGGATGGAAATGGTAAATCAATAGGCCTGCACATTCATCTTCCTCTAGAACAAAAACCAAATGATTATATTGATACAAGACTGGATTTTAGATATTTCTTTGTAAGAAAGGTGATGTTTATAAAATACGCCATGGCTTATGTGGTAATGCCTGGAGGATTTGGCACATTAGATGAGCTCAGCGAAGCACTGGTACTAACTCAAACCAAAAGGATTAAACCCTTTCCAGTAATTTTAGTGGACAAAGAGTTCTGGACCCCATTGATTGATTGGTTTAAAAACAAACTCCTTGCAAGGAATTATATAAAAAAATGTGACTTAGAGATATTTTTTACTCTAGATGATCCTGATGAGGTGGTGAGTTTGATTAAGAGATTGGTGATTATTTAAAGGAAGAGGCAGAGGATTCTGCCTCTTTTTAGAACCCTTTTGATGTTACTTGATAATACCCAATATCTAATCAGAACCATTATTTGCTAGACACGGATAATCTTTATGGAAGTGGTGGGCCTAATAGTATTTCCATTAATGTAGTTTGCTCTTACTTAACTACATCCTCCCTGTATTATACCATGCAAATTTGTATCTTCTTTAAGGTAAGAAGGATTATCACAGGAATTGATACATAGAGTAGCATTACCAGAATTATCATGATTTTTTAAACCAAAACACCTTTCCTTTGGACATGTTATAATAATTTTTCCACACGTATTAGTAGTACTATTTCTAGTAAACGATACCTTTAAGGGTATATCTAGCACTAAATCCCCTGAAGAAGAAACAGAAATAGAATCTGTCGCTTTATCATAAAGACACTTTAATTTTCCACTTCCAGAATAAGAACTGGCATCACAAACGCCATTTGGAAATTTATCATAATCTGCTACTATATTCTCGGCCCAAGTCTCGCATAATTTCAAATTGGTTTGAAGCACACCATAGCCTGCATTAACACGATATTTATTATAAGTAGGAATGGCGATAACGGCTAAAATTGCCATTATCGCCATAGTCACCAGAAGCTCTATTAATGAAAAACCTCTCTTATTAGATCTCATAATATGCTATTCAATATGGCATTTATAATTAGAATCAGAAGGATCAGCTAGAGTTGCATTGTCTGGATAATAAATACATCCAAACTTATAACTACCCATGTTATAGTTAGACAATACTTCAACGGTACCATTATTAAATGAAACGGTTGTCCCACTTCTTAAAGATAACCGAACATAATCCCCTTCACTACTCTTCAGAGATATGCTATTCACCCAATCTGGCGGATTAAGATTAACTTTATCGCAAATTGTATTAAAACTAGTATCAATTGAAGCTCGTAAATAATATTCACCTGTTGAATTATCTGCGTCAACTAAAAAGTCAGAGGCTGACGTACATTTCGGGTGCTGATCTGCGGTTGAAGTCAAGTAGGCTGCATGATCCGCTACTTTTTTTGTAAAATCTTGCACATTACCCAACATAGCATTAGCTCTGTACTTATTGAACTGTGGAATTGCAATAGCGGCTAAAATTGCGATGATTGCCATTACTATCAAAAGCTCGACGAGGGTAAAACCTTTCTCTTTTCTCATCATACACCTCCTTGTTTTATTTAGATTTTTAAATATTTCATTTTTCTTTAAGCAAAATTCACGCCATTCTATAAATCGTTTAGAAATAACAATTTAAATTTATAGGATTTGTGAGTTTCATAAAGGCTCTAAGTTCTATGTTGTAGGTTCCTTAAACGTTGAACATCGAACTTTGAACTTTGAACTTTGAACAATTTAACTCTTAACCCTTAAATTCTCAACCCTATAACCCCCTCACCTCTTAATTATGTTCATAAAAAATACTTTAACGCATATACACTTTTTGTAAACTTTTGCCAATTTTTGTAAACTCTCCTAAAAATTACCCCACAATTATTCCTTTACATTTCCCCAAATCCCCCCTATTTTTTTTCCAGCTACAATCTGGAGGATTATTCATATGGAGGTATATAAAAAAATCGAAGATGCGCTTTTGAACGTAAAGGTAGGCTCTGTTGTTTCTATTGGAAATTTTGATGGAGTGCATATTGGACATAGGGCGCTTATTGAAAACTTAATCAATAGATCTAAAAAACGGAAGGTACCTTCAGTAATTCTAACCTTTGAACCTCATCCTTTAAAAGTTATAGCAGGTAAGTGTCCACCTGTTATTACTCCTATTAAACAAAAATTGGAACTTTTACAACAATTAGGAGTTGATATAACAATATGTCTTGAATTTACAAAGGATTTGGCAGATATTAGTGCTGAAGATTTTGTAATGAAATATTTAGTTCCTTTAAATGTAAAAGAGATAATTGTAGGATATGATTATAGATTTGGAAAAAACAGGGAAGGCGATTATTCCCTCATTAAAAAACTTGGACAAAAGTTGGGTTTTGATGTGCATCAGGTAGGTCCAGTTTATTTTGAAGATGAAATAGTTAGTTCCACTAGAATCAGGACTTTGGTACAGGAAGGAAAGGTCAAAGATGTTGTACCAATGTTGGGAAGATATTATCAGGTGTTTGGGAAAGTAGAAGAGGGTCATAAAAGAGGAGGTAGGCTCCTTGGCATTCCAACAGCAAATTTAAACCTAATTGATGAGCTTGTTCCAAAAACTGGGGTTTATGCGGTTTTTGCTGAATATGGAGGCAAAAGACTTAAAGGAGTTGCAAATGTTGGGTATAACCCAACTTTTGGAAATCAAGTGCTATCTGTAGAAGTACACATCTTTGATTTTAACAAAGAGATATATGGAGAAGAATTAAGAGTGCATTTTGTAGATAGAATTAGGTCTGAAAAGAAGTTCTCCAGTATTAATAGTCTAAAAAAACAGATATTAAAAGACATAGTAAAGGCCAAGGATATTTTAAAAAATGGATAAGGGGATTTTACATATCTATAGAAATGTTCCCTATGGCAGGGAGACGTTACTTAGTTCGATTTATTTCGCAAAGATGTTGGACATTGAGCTCTTTGTCTATATTCCACAATTTCAGAAATTTAACATGTACTTTGAACATGAAGTTGTTCAGGTTACACTGGATGATAGCTATTTAAATGAATTGAACAGGGCAAAGGCACGGATTGATGGTATCCTAAAGCAAGAAAATTATGAGGCTACCTATTTAAAAATTAAAGAATTTAGTGCCTCTTCACTTCCAGATTTACCAACTGATTTTTCTTTTATGACCTGTCCAAGGGTAATAAAAGGTCTCTTAAATAAAATCTTTCCAGGCCAAATTGGACCTATTGTAAGGAAGATCTTATTAAATGCTAGGTTCCCAGTTTATCTACCTTGCCTTATTTTTAAACCCTGGAAGTCAATTATTGTAATGTTTGGCGGATCTAAGACAAGTGTTAAAGCTGCATCCCTGGGACTAAAAATAGCAAAAAAATCTGGGGTTCCTCTCTATTTTTTTACCCAAAATGAAAACCAGGATTATGAATCATATAAAGAAAAATTAAAATCAAATGAAGAGACAAAAAATATTTTTTCTTACATCCAACACTGGTATTTTTTTGATCAAGGGGATTTTAAGGAAAATCTGTTTAATATCCCCCATGACTCTCTCATAGTTGCTGGATTATTTGGTCACGGTCTTATTAAAGGACTTGCATTTGGTGGAAAGCTGGAACTTATGCAATCCATTCTTCCAAATAATTTTTTGTTGGTAGGTCCTAACTTTGATGAACAAGCTACTTTTTTTAGGTATTAGGGAATGGAGAATATAATTTTAAAAATAAAATCCTTATGGTCTAGCATAAAGGAGGTATATAGAAGTATATCTTCTTTTAGACTCATGTTAATCAGTGTGGTTCTGGGAATATTAGCAGGGTTAGCCGCTGCCCTATTTTTTCTTGGCATTGAATGGACAAAATTTAAACTCATCCACCAGCTTGCAGGCATAGCAGTACCAGGACCTAGTGGAGAAGAGATCTTTAAAGGTAAAATAGGACCGTTTAGACCATGGCTTATTCCTATATTTACAACGTTAGTGGGACTTGTTACTGGAATTTTAGTCAAAAAATTAATCCCATATGCCCAACAAGACCATGTAACAGATGGCACAGACACAATAACCAGAGCATTTCATCAAAATGAAGGGCGAATAAATCCATTGGTTACCTTTTTAAAAGGACTTACTGCAGTATTTACCATTGGAAGTGGCGGTAGTGCAGGAAGGGAAGGACCTATAACCTTAATTGGAGGAGGTATTGGTTCTTATCTTGGTTCCCTTCTAAAACTATCCTCCAAGGAAAGGAGAATATTATTACTGGCTGGTGCAGGTGGCGGACTTGGAGCTATTTTCAGGGCACCACTTGGAGGGGCCATCACAGCTGTTGAAATAATCTACAAAGAAGATTTTGAGAGCGATGCCCTTCTCCCTGCTATTATTTCATCGGTTATAGCATACACTGTATTTACATTAATTTATGGCAATCATCCAATATTTGAGATACCACATTTCTATTTTAACCCTAAAGAACTGCCATTTTATTTAATCCTTGCCTTATTTTGTGCCTTTTGCGGCTATCTCTATGTAAAAACATTCTTTTTTATCAAATACTCAATTTTCCAAAAAATAAAAAAGCGCGCCGGCCTGGTAATAACGTGTGGACTTGGTGGACTAATCATGGGCATTTTAGGTATGTTTATGCCCTTTGTATTAAGTGGTGGCTATGGTTATCTGGAAATGGCTATCTGGGGGAAATTATCCCTTTTAACCATGCTTTGTTTTATGATAGCCAAGACCATTGCAACTTCTGTAACCATTGGCTCAGAGATGAGTGGAGGTATGTTTGCACCTACCCTTTTTGTAGGCGGAATGGCAGGTGGTATAATTGGGACATATGCACATATGCATTATCCCCAACTTGTTGCACATCCAGGAGCCTTTGTATTAGTTGGCATGGCATCATTTTTCGCAGGTGCAGGCTCCGCTCCTATTGGCCCTTTTATCTTGGTGTGTGAGCTCACCCAGGGCTATAGCCTCCTTGCACCCCTTATGTTTTGTTCTGCAATATGTATATTTTTTAATAGAAAGATTTCTATCTATGAAAATCAGCTAGATAATAAATTTCAGTCTCCTGCACATTCAGGTGAGCTGTTTGTGGATATTTTGAGTGATCACAAAGTGGAGGAATTACTGGATGAACTTGATCCTGTTTATGTAGTACCTGAAGATATGAAATTTTCTGATTTTAAGAAAAAAATTTTTGTTAATACCACCCAGTACTCTTTCCCGGTAGTTGACAAAAATGGAAGATTAACAGGTATATTTTCAAGCTCTGACTTTAGACATGTGCTATTTAATCCTGAGATAGAAAAACTGGTAATTATAAAGGATATTGCAGTTTCAGATGTGGTTGTGACATATCCCGATGAATCCTTAAATAGGGCTTTAGATAAATTGACTCAAAAAAATATCGATGCCTTGCCAGTGTTATCTGACAAAGAGGATGGAGAAATCCTAGGTCTTCTAAGAAGAAAATCAATAATTATATTCTACAATAAGTTGGTAGAAAAACTAAAATCAACCAAATTGTGAATTAGGGATATTCATGGAATTTTTCTTATCCACAAATGTTCGACGATCTACTAAATTCTTTTTATATCTCATATCAATTGGTATTATAGCTGGCCTTGGCTCAATAATCTTTCAATTTTTTTGCGATGCTGGGATGCACTATCTTCTTGACATGTTAGCTGGTTACAGGCCTGGTGGCCCAAAAGGTGAAATCTCTATTTTTCATCATACTTCTGCTCCCTTTAAGCGGTGGATGCTTCTTATATTACCTACACTTGGTGGCATTGTGAGTGGATTTATTGTTTATACCTTTGCCCCAGAGGCAGAGGGTCATGGGACTGATGCTGCTATAGAAGCATATCATAAAAAAGATGGATTAATTCGTCCTCAGGTACCTATTGTAAAGACAATAGCCTCAGCTATCACATTAACATCAGGGGGATCTGGGGGTAGAGAAGGCCCAATTGCCCAAATTGGGGCTGGTTTTGGTTCATACCTAGCAACAAAACTCAAACTCTCACCCAATGAGAGAAGAATTATGATGGCAGCGGGGATTGGTGCGGGTGTGGGGAGCATATTTAGGGCTCCACTAGCTGGTGCCCTATTTGCTGCAGAAGTACTTTATAAAGATCCTGACTTTGAACCTGATGTACTTATTCCCGCAGGAATATCCTCTATTGTGGCATATTGTGTTTTTTGTATGGTTTTTGGTTTTGGCTCCCTCTTTGAATCCTCACCTTATTTTTTTAAAAATCCATTAGAATTGGGTCCTTATGCAATACTCGCCCTAATTTTAAGTGGAATAAGCTTTTTATATGTAAAAACATTTTATGCAACTCATGATTTTTTTAAGCGCTTAAATCTTCCAAATTGGTTAAAGCCAGGCATAGGTGGATTTCTTACTGGAATAATAGGATTTTTTCTACCAGAAACCCTTTCTTTTGGATATGGAGTACTTCAAAATGCCCTTTTTAACAAAGTAAATTTGTATATACTAATAGGCGTTGCATTTGGCAAAATTCTTACTACTTCTTTTAGCATTGGATCAGGGGGCTCTGGAGGAGTATTTGGTCCATCCATAGTAATAGGTGGGTGTCTTGGTGGAGCTGTTGGAATATTATTCAACCACCTCATCCCAGAAATAATAGTATCACCGCAAGCCATGGTAATTCTTGGCATGGCTGGATTTTTTTCCGCTGTATCAAATGCTCCAATCTCCACTATTATTTTTGTCAGTGAAATGACTAATTCTTACGAATTACTACTTCCTAGCTTTTTAGTATGTCTGTTATGTTACAATTTTTCTAAATCTTGGACAATTTACAGGGAACAAGTAAAAAACAGAACTGCGTCGCCTGCCCATGCTGGAGAATTTTTCTTTGATATTTTAAAATCCTATTATGTAAGAGACATAAAAAACTTAATTAGACCTGTAGACACAGTGCCTGAAAATATGACCTTTGCTGAATTTAAAAAATTTTTTTCAAATACAAACCAACACTATTTCCCAGTAGTAAATAAACATGGAGAATTGGTTGGAATTTTTTCCAATACCGATTTTAGGAGTATATTATTTACAGAAGGCATAGAACATCTAATTATTGTTAAAGACATCGCCACAACAGATATCATCACTACCAACTTTAAAGACGACTTGCACACAGTTATGAAAAAATTCACTCAAAAAAATCTAGATAGTCTGCCAGTGGTTGACACAAAGAACCCAAAACAACTTTTGGGAATGGTAAGAAGACGCGAAGTTATAGCATTTTACAACCAAAAAGTAGAAGAAATAACCAAAAGTTCAAACAAAGAATAAACCATACACTAATTGCTAACCTCAGGCACTACGGATTTCTTTATTCCAAGTCTACTAAACCATGATGGATGTTTCTTAATAAACTTCCATGAATTCTCTAAATCTTCTTTTGTGTGGGGTTCTAAAGTGAATGTAGGAGCAAGATCTAATAATTCTAATCCAGCAAATAGTTCAGACCATGGAATACTTCCAACTCCAAGACCCAGATGTTGGTCAGCAACACCATCATTGTCATGTAGGTGCATATGTCTTAAATAGGGTGCCATGGTCTGTATCCATAAGGACATATTATTATACCTCATTCCCCCGCTATAGCTAGCCCAATGACCCACATCAAAACAAAATTTTATGTTTATATGACTCAGTTCTGAAAAAAGGTCTGTAAGAGGTCTAGGGTCGTATTCCCTTACATTCTCAAGATATAAAGGAGGATGATCTGGCCACTCATTATGAACCAATTCCCAAGTTTCTACAGCCCTTTTTAACCATGAAGAAAATAGCTCGAGGTAAAGTGGGATAAAATTGGCGTG
>NZ_JBMYBT010000124.1:0-17657 GCF_053993635.1 Desulfothermus sp.
ATATTACTTCAAGGCAATTTTTAGCTTATCCTCAAATTCCTCCAATGAATTTACTCGCATTGCTATCTTAAACAAACCTTTTACTACTTCTCGGCTATCAATTTCCTTAATCTTTTTGGCAATAGAGCGAGGCACAATACCAAAACGCTCTTCTAAAGCTTCTAATAACATCTCCTGGGCATCTAATAGTAATCCCTGCTGAATTCCTTGCTGTAATCCTTTCTGAATTCCCTGTTGAATCCCTTGTTGAATCCCTTGTTGTAATCCTTTCTCAAGTCCTTGCTGAATCCATCTTTCTGCTATTGTTGGCATATCCAACTCCTTTAATAAGGGGTTTATTTGTTCTTCTGGATAGTCCTTAGCCATTACTATGTAATCTATTATATACTGCTTCTTTATCAATTGTTATTAAACGAAATAATAAAGGACGAAATTTATCCAGTTCATCAAATATATTCTTTAATGCATATAGCGCTGAATACAACCTCGCATTCCTATCTAATCTCTCTAAGAATTCTTGATCCTTATAAGTAGATAGATCAATTAAGATGTATTTAAACTGCAATAAATATTCTTTTATGTCTGAGGAAACATTAAAATAATCCACAAAATTCTCTGGCAAATTCCACTTCTCTTTCCCATGGTAAAGTAGTATTGGAATTATTGGCTTAAGTTCTCTTTGATTGCGCATGTCTTCTTCATAGGTAGCAAGACAATAACCTATCACCTGTAAAAGGCTATCTTTTTCTGGTGTTGATTTGTGTTCTATTATAAAATAAAATTCTACATCCTCTTTATCAACTCTTCCTGTCACTATGAAATCTAAGTTATATCGTCTGTATTTACGGGAGGTCTTTTTGGTCCTTTTGGCTCTTAAAGTGGAAAAATCAATCCTTGAGCTAAAATCTTGAGGCAAAAGATCCTGCATAAAATCACGCAGATTCTTTGGATCTGAAAATACTTGATCTATAAATTTATCATGCACCTGAATTGATGTCATAATATCCTCTCTTAAGTCTTTCTTACACTTTTTCTAATAAACAGCACCTGTAATACTATTTGTGTAAAGCTAACACTCAGAGTTTGAGGTAGTGGATATGGTAATCTTCACTTTGATTGAAGGTAAATTTTGGAATAGTTTCTAATAGCTTTCGTCCATTTTATACTTATTCCCTCATATAAGAGGGTATAAATTTTTAAGTGGGGAGTCTTTGGTTGAAAAGACTCCCTCATATTATAAGACCATTGTATGACTTTTATAAAAAACCATCAAGGTCTTAAAAAAGACAGAAATTCAGTTGTACCAAGCAAAAGCTAAAACACAAGAATAAAAAAATCTTTAATTTTTCAGCCAATGATTATTTTTGTTTGTCAAAAATTTAAGTCCCCTCTTCCCAAGAATTTAGGTATTCAATTTGTTCTGGGGTAAGCTCATCAATTTCAATTCCCATGGCCTTTAGTTGAAGATGGGCAATCTCATCGTCTAACTCTTTTGGAAGTTGAATCACTTTGTTTGGGAGTTTTCCCCTGTTCTTTACCCCATATTCACAGGCAAGGGCCTGACCACAAAAGGAGGTTGACATGACCTCACTTGGATGGCCCTCGGCTGCTGCCAGGTTAACAAGCCTTCCTTCACCAAGTATGAATATCTTCTTGTCATCCAATGTATATTCATCCATAAATGGCCTCATTCTCCTGACTTTAGAGCTTGCCTTTTCTAAAGAGGCAATATCTATTTCCACATCAAAGTGTCCAGAATTACAGAGCACAGCACCATTTTTCATTACCTTCATATGTTCTAACCTAATCACATGCTTATTACCAGTCACTGTACAAAAGATATCCCCTATTTTTGCTGCTTTCATAATGGGCATTACCCTGTATCCATCATAAACAGCCTGAAGAGCCCTGAAATTGTCAACCTCACATACCACTACATTTGCACCAAGTCCCCTTGCCCTCATTGCCACTCCTTTTCCACAACTTCCATATCCACATACTACAAAGGTCTTCCCAGCGATCAAGATATTGGTTGCCCTTAAAATCCCATCAATTGTGGATTGTCCTGTTCCATAATAATTATCAACAAGGTGCTTGGTCATGTTGTCGTTTACAGCTATCATAGGATATTTTAAAGCATTATCCTTTTCCATTGCCTGGAGCCTTATAATTCCTGTGGTAGTTTCTTCACATCCACAGATAATGTCTGGAATTAACTCCTGATAATTTTTATGGATTTCTGAAACCAGATCACATCCATCGTCAATGGTGATCTGCGGCTTGGTCTCTATCACATATTTTATGTATCTATAATAGTCCTCTCTTGTCTCACCCTTATAAGCCCAAACCTTTACCCCTTCTTCTGCAAGTGCAGCAGCCACATCATCCTGAGTTGATAAAGGATTACATCCAGTTATAGCCACATCAGCCCCACCAGCTCTAAGTGTCCTCACCAGGACACCTGTTTCTTTTGTAACGTGTAAAGCCATCCCGATCCTGATTCCAGCAAGGGGTTTTTCTTCCTCAAAACGTTTTCTAATCTCCATTAAAGCGCCCATGTGAAGTTCTGCAAGCTCTAAATTCTTCCGTCCCTGCTCTGCAAGGGAAATATCCTTAACTTCATAAAGTTCTCCTCTGTCCATAAAAATCCTCCTTCAAGTGTTAAGTGTAAAAAAAAGATTATATTGTTTTTATTATGAATTCAAATGGATTTTTGGGATTAAATTATTTTTTATAACCTCAGAAAAATCCACAAAAATAAAACTTAGTTGTAACATAAATGTAACAAACTTTCGCCAAACAAACAAAAAACACCAAAAACAAGGAGGTGGTTTATGAAAAAGGTTTGTATGTTAATTTTATTCTTTTTTATGGCAAGTGTTGGTTTTGCTGGTTCCATTCAAATCAAAGGATCCACTACTGTTTTACCAATAGCTCAAAAAATTGCAGAAGCCTTTATGAAGGAATATCCTCACATACAGATATCCATTTCAGGTGGAGGATCGGGAAATGGAATAAAGGCCATTATTGATGGAACTACTGATATTGCTGATTCTTCAAGGTTTATAAAACAAAATGAAGTAAAAATGGCGGTATCAAAGGGTAGATATCCTGTTCCATTTGCAGTTGCCTTTGACTGCATAATCCCAATAGTCCATCCCAAAAATCCAGTTTCAAACCTTACCTTACAACAACTAAGAAAGATCTATACAGGAAAAATAAGAAATTGGAAACAAGTAGGCGGTGTTGATAAAAAAATTGTGGTTGTATCAAGGGATACATCTTCTGGGACATATGAAGTCTGGGAAAAAAAGGTACTCAAAAAAGCAAGGGTATATCCTGGGGCACTTTTACAGGCATCAAATGGTGCTGTTGTTGAGACAGTGGCAAAAAACAAATATGCCATTGGATATATTGGACTTGGGTATTTAACAAAAGAAGTAAAGCAGGTTAAAATCAATGGAATATTAGGAACTCCTGAAACAGCCTTAGATGGCAGTTATCCTGTATCCAGACCCCTTTTTATGTTTACCAATGGCTGGCCTAAAAAAGACGTGGCAAAATTTATAAATTATGTCCTAAATCCATATAAAGGGCAAAAATTAGTAAAAGAGGTTGGATATATTCCATTATATTAAAGGATATTGGGCCAGAGGCTACATTCTCTGGCCTACCTGTTTGAAATAAATTTTTTATCCATATGGTATGCACAATGAAAAAAAATAGATGTTCAAAGGAAAAAATTATAAAGTTATTTCTTCTTATTATTGCTTTTACTTCTATTACATTTGTGGCGCTTATATTCTTTTTCCTGTTTCATGAAGGATTACCTATTTTTAAGCATGTAAGTTTTAGGGAATTTTTATTTGGAAAATATTGGTATCCCACATCTGACCCTCCAGATTTCGGGATATTTCCACTCTTTATAGGCTCTATTTTGGTTACCCTGCTTTCCTCTGTAATTGCTATTCCCATTGGGGTGATGACAGCAATATATCTTGCTGAAATGGCATCTCCCTTTGTCAGAAAAATATTAAAGCCTTTAATAGAACTTCTCGCTGCCCTCCCTTCAGTGGTAATAGGATTTTTTGGAATGGTTGTAGTGGCTCCTTTTCTCCAAAAATATTTTGATCTTGCAACAGGACTAAATCTTTTTAATGCATCTTTGATGCTTGCATTTATGTCTATCCCAACAATATGCAGTATATCCGAGGATGCAATTTATAGCGTGCCCACAGAACTAAAAGAAGGATCACTTGCACTTGGAGCAACACATCTGCAAACCCTGCTTAGAGTGATACTACCATCCTCAATATCTGGTATTTCAGTTGCCATAACCCTGGGTATGTCCAGGGCCATTGGGGAGACAATGGTGGTATTGATGGTGGCAGGTGGCGCTGCAATGATACCTGAATCTATTTTTGATCCAGTTAGACCAATGCCTGCATCAATTGCTGCAGAGATGGCCGAGGCACCTTATAAGAGCCTGCATTATCAGGCCCTATTTGCTATTGGAATTGTACTTTTTTTATTTACATGGGCCTTTAATATGATCGCTGAATATATATCTCATAAATACACCCAAAGAGGAACAGCAACACTTTAATGGAGCACCTAATATGGCCATAAAAGGAAATAAAGTTATAGAAAAGGCAGTGTTTAGTATCTTTAGATTATCTGCATATGTAAATATCATGGCCCTGGGTTTGTTTTTCTATTTTTTGGTTAAAAATGGCGTCTCAGCTATTTCTTGGGAATTTTTAACTTCTCCACCAAAAGATATGATGACAAAGGGCGGGATATTTCCATGTATTTTGGGAACCTTTATTCTGAGTTTTGGTTCAATGATAGTTGCCCTGCCATTTGGAATAGGCACAGCCATATATCTCAGTGAATACGCCAGAGAAGGCTTTGTGCTTCGACTTATTAGAATTGGAATAAACAATCTAGCAGGCGTGCCTTCTATTGTTTTTGGACTATTTGGACTTGCCCTTTTTGCAACCTACTTAAAATTCAAGGTAAGTATTTTAACAGGTATCTGCACCTTGGGGATACTTGTCCTGCCTGTTATAATAAGTACCGCTGAGGAGGCTCTATCAAGTGTCCCAGATACATTCAGGGAAGCATCTTATGGACTCGGTGCCACTAAATGGCAAACAATAAAAAAGGTGGTTCTCCCTGCTGCACTTCCAGGAATACTCACTGGATTAATTTTAAGCCTGAGCAGGGCCGCTGGAGAAACAGCAGCTATTATGTATACCGCAGCTGTATTTTTTGCCCCAAGACTACCACATTCAATCTTTGACCCTGTTATGGCCTTGCCTTATCATATCTATGTGCTGGCTACTGCTGGAACCCAAATAGAAAAAACAAGAAACTTGCAATATGGTTCAGCCCTGGTACTAGTTATATTGATCCTTATGATGAATCTCATTGCAATTTATTTAAGAGGAAAAAAACAGGAAAAATTGTAGGTGATCTATGTTTTCAAATATTTCTCTTAAAACAAAAATTATTTTATCTATCTGGACAGTACTACTTATAACTATTTTACTCCCCTGGATTTATTTTGTAAATATTATAAAAACTGAAATAAACAAAGAATCCATATCAAACATAAAAAAGGAATTTGTCCTGGTTAAATATATATTACACAATTCAAACATAAATAAGGATAATATAGACGATGTTATAAAGGATATTGGAGAAAAACTTGGTGATAGAATAACTTATATATTAAAGGATGGGAAGGTTATAGCAGACAGTAAAGTCAAAAAAGATAGATTAAGTAAATTAGACAATCACGCAACAAGACCTGAAATAATTATGGCCAGAAGAATAGGACATGGAAGCAGTGTAAGATATAGTGGTACTATCCACAGAAAGTTGATATATTATGCAGAACCAGTAAAATTTAATAATCTTGATCCAGGATATTTAAGAATAGCCAGATATTATTCATTAGTGGACAATGTGTTAAATAATATTAATATTCAAATTATTTACGTATTATTTTTCTCATTTTTAATTTCAGGAGCAATAATTTCTTATTTTATAATATTAATCATGAAAAGGATAAAACCAATAATAGATTTATCAGAAGCTCTAAGCAATGGACAAGAGGTCAGGTTAATAACAAAATCTCCAGCAAAAGAATTTGATAAATTGGTAAATTCCATAAATAAAATGGCAATTCAGATTACAAATAATTTGAATTTAATTTCAAATCAAAAAAAAGAACTTCAGGCCATACTCGATGCAATAGATGCGCCTGTTGTAGTAGTTGACCAATATGGAAAGATCATTAAATCCAATAAGACATTTAAGACATATTTTACAACTGATACATCAGAAAAAGACTTACCTTCCCTAATCATTAACTCAAAACTCATTGAAGGTCTTGAGAATGCCCTAAAAAATGGTGAGTATATTAGAGGTATTCCTGTAACTCTAAAAAGAAGGCATTATAGTGTAAATATAATACCTATTTCATACAAAAAAGAAATAACAGCTATATTGGTATTTCATGATATCACTGAACAAAAAAAATTGGATAAGACAAGAAGGGACTTTTTTGCCAATGTCTCACATGAATTAAAGACACCCCTTACATCTATTCAGGGTTATACTGAAACAATACTGGATGATTTAGATTTAGATAAGGAGCAAATAAAAATTTTTCTCAGGAAAATATTAAAAAATTGTGAAGAGATGAGAGAGCTTATAAATGGAATAATGGAAATTTCAAAAATAGAAACAGGAGAGATAAAAACCAAAATTGAAGCAATTGATTTAAAACTTATTCTCATGGATGTATGGATAAGTCTAAAACAAATAGCAGAAAAAAAGAATATTAAATTTAAAAATATAGATAAATCATTTAAAGTCAAATATGACAGGGAAAAATTATTTATAATATTAAAAAACTTAATCCACAATAGCATTAAATTTTCCCATACAAATGGAGAAATTTCTGTAAAGATTAAAGAACAACAGAATTTTTACCAGATAGGTATAAAAGACACTGGTATTGGTATTCCCTTTGAGGAACAAGACAGGGTATTTGAGAGGTTCTATCAGACAAAAAATGCCATTAAATCAAAAGTACCAGGATATGGTTTAGGGCTATCAATCTGCAGAAATATTGTCCATTATTTTGGTGGACAAATATGGATTGAGAGTCCTATAGAGAAAAGTGACAAAGGATGTATTGTGTGGTTCACTATTCCAAAAGAAATTGAGGAGAAAAAATAGAGGCAGAGCAAAAAATGAAACCCAATAACACAAAAATTAAGGTAAAAAATCTAAACTTTTTTTATGGGAAAAAGCAGGCCCTATTTGATATCTCAATGGACATTTATGAAAATCAGGTAACAGGTTTAATTGGACCGTCTGGTTGCGGAAAAAGTACTTTTTTAAGGTGCTTAAACAGGATGAATGACTTAATCTTGGATACACGAGTACAAGGTGAGGTTTACCTTGATAATAAAAATATATTTGACCCAGATGTGGACGTAGTGGAGCTTAGAAGAAAGGTTGGAATGGTGTTTCAAAAACCAAATCCCTTTCCAAAGTCCATCTTTGAAAATGTAGCTTACGGCCTCAGGGTTCAGGGAATAAAAGACAAAGAACTAATAACACAAAGGGTGGAAGAAAGCCTACAAAGGGCAGCCTTATGGGACGATGTTAAAGATAGATTAAATGAATCAGCAATGGGTCTATCAGGTGGTCAGCAACAGAGACTTTGCATTGCAAGGGCAATTGCTGTTCAGCCAGAAGTACTTCTTATGGATGAGCCAGCATCTGCCCTGGATCCAATTGCTACGAGAAAAATCGAAGAACTGATCTTTGAGCTAAAGAAAAACTTCACCATTGTAATTGTAACACATAACATGCAGCAAGCTGCAAGAATTGCAAATTATACAGGATTTTTCTTAATGGGAAAATTAATTGAAATGGATAAAACAGAAGTTATATTTACAAAACCCAATAAAAAAGAAACAGAAGAATACATAACAGGAAGATTTGGTTGATGAAAGGTGAATGGGTGTCTATGATCTGAGTGAATGATCAGTATAAGAAACAGATTACCCACACAGATCCCAGATAACCTGTAAAAGGAGTATGTTTTTATGTATACACATCTTCATAAAGAATTAGAAAAACTAAAGACTTTATCCTTAAAAATGGCATCATATGTCAAGGAATCTTTAAAGGACTGTATATATGCCTTTAAAAATATGGATACAGACCTTGCTCAACAAATTGTTGATGGAGATGAAAGAGTTAATCACCTTGAAGTAAAAATAGATGAAACCTGTTTGAAATTGCTTGCCCTAGAAGGTCCTGTTGCAAAAGACCTTAGATTTATAATAGGATGTATGAGGGCTTCTATTGATCTGGAGAGGATAGGAGATGAAACAGCCAATATTGCTCAAACAACAATAATCTTGAGCCTTAAACCTAAATTACCTTTTTATACTGAATTAACTCACATGGGAAATAAATCATTGGAAATGCTAGAATATGCATTAGAATCATTTTTTAAACCAGATCCAGATATGGCTATTGATGTTTGTAAAATGGATTCAACAGTAGATAAATTAAATAACGATATAATTAGAGAGATTATTGCATATATGATTAAAGAAATTCCAGCAATCAAAAGATCTGTATATTGTATTAATATAGCCAGAAGATTTGAAAGAATAGGGGACTTAGCTACTAATATTGCTGAAAGTGGTGTTTTTATTGCTAAAGGGATTAATATAAAACACTATTGTCAATTTGATAATCGTTAAAAAATTATGGGCAAAAAAAATATATTAATTGTAGAAGATGAAGAAGATATTCAGGAGCTTTTAAAATTTAATATAGAACGTGCAGGCTTTAATACAACAGTATGTGGAACAGGTGAGCAGGCGCTTTCTCTTTTAGAAACTTCCAGATTTGATTTAATTATATTAGATTTAATGCTACCTGACATGGATGGTCTGGATATTTTAAAAAAAATTAAAATAAATCCCATTCACAGTGATATTGGTGTAATAATTTTAACTGCAAAGGGTGAAGAATTAGATAGAATCCTCGGATTTGAGCTAGGGGCTGAAGATTATGTGGTAAAACCCTTTAGCATAAGAGAACTCATCTTGAGAATAAAAGCATTACTAAAAAGGACCCACCATCATCCTTCTCCTAAAAAGTGGCAGTATAAAACCCTTATTGTAGATCAGGAAAAAATGGAAGTAACAATAGATGGAGAGGAAATAGAACTCACAACCACGGAATTTAAATTGCTTCTAGAACTTATTAAGGCACAGGGAAAAGTGCTGAGCAGAGAGTATCTGTTGAATAGCGTGTGGGGATATGATTTTGAGGGGTACGCCAGGACCGTTGATACCCACATAAGGCGACTTAGATCTAAACTTGGAGATTATGCTGAGATCATAAAAACAATAAGGGGAGTTGGGTACAAGATTAAAACTTCAGGTTAATTTAAGCTCAAGAGCAGAACTTACACATAAATAAAGCAATTTCCCATTAAACTAAGGATAAAAAGATGCTAAAATAATTCACTTACACATCAAAAGATCTAAAAGCTGCTATCTTGTTGTCCACATAACGATGCATTCTTTTTCACACAAACCCACCTACTTGTGTATTTATATGCATTCTTTTTCACATCAAATTTATCCTCTTTAAAAAATATAATAAATTCCATATATTAAACAACCATAAAAAATGGTACAAAGTTTGCTGTATTCTGCTAAAGATTAATTAATCGGAGGTCAACATGAAATACAAACACATTTTAGGAATTGCCTGTGTTTTTGTTTTAATAGGTATTTTATGTGTGCAAAATTTTTCATATGCCCTTGGCTTTGGACAAAATATAACTATTTATGACAATACTTCTTCGTTAACCAATGTCTGGTACCAAAGCCAAGAAGACAATGAAGTAGAACCAGGAAATATAAGGGCTCAAAAATGGGATTTAGAAGGATTTTTTTTGGATGGATATACACTGACTGTAATTGGAGGATTTAATTTTGCCGATGGAGTAAATACTATAACTTCAGGAGATATTTTCTTAGATATAGATGGGGATGCAATTTATGGTGGTAATCAGACAAATCCTAATTATAGAAGTAATGGATTAATAGACCTTAATAATACCTATGGATACGATTATGCGATAAAATTAAATTTTGATAATAACGAATTTATAGTTTTTGATATATCAAATACGGATAAAACAACATCTGTATATTACAGCCAAAATGATTGGTCCAGTCCTTGGAAATACCCAACCAATTCCAATGGAAATCCCCCCCCCATAGATACTGGTACGTTAACTTATTATTACCCTTCTGAATTAATAAATACAGGTTTCCAAGGAGATTCCTACAATAATGATGACCATTATGGATTTTCAGTTGATCTGTCCTTTTTACCACCAGGCACCACCTTTATTAGCCATTTTACAATAAAATGCGGAAATGACAATTTAATGGGTAAAGGTACACTACCAGCACCAGAGCCTGCAACAATGCTGCTTTTTGGATCAGGGTTATTAGGTTTTGCAGTATTTACAAGGAGAAAAATAAATAAAGGCTAAACAACTAAAAAATACCAATGCAAAAATAGAAGTTTCCCCTGACACAACTGCCACAGAGGTTTACAGGATAGAATAAAATATTATGAGCTGGACATGGAGGTTAAATTTCTGGGAAAGACCATTTATGAATGTATGAAAAAAATATGAGAATAATATATTATTGGAGTTAAAAACTCATTATGTGATTTTGTAAAATACACCTCTATCCTGTCTAACTGGTTGGACTTTACCTTCATTCAACAAAATTACTAAATACTTCTTTAATTCATTTTCAGATATATTCAATATACTGCTCAAATCCTCCACTGTACATGGCCTTCTTTTTATGGTTTCAAAAATAGTAGATTCTATGTCCTTTCTATATGATATTCTCTTTTTTGCCTCTGATATAGAAGAAATTATCTTTACATTTTGCATATTAAAGATCTTTAAAATATCCTGAAGCTCAATATAGTCAGCACCTTTTAAATTATCTACTGTACCAGGTCTATCAAGTGTATTTATTTGGACCTCATCTGGATTTATTTTTTTTATTATTTCTTTTAAGAGAACAAGTTCTTCTAAATTGTCATTATAACCAGGAAGGATAAATACTTCTAACCATATTTTTTTTTGAAATTCTTTTCTAAAGGAAATAAGACCATCAATATAGGATTTTAATTCTAAATCCTTATGGGGTCTATTTATTTTTTTGAATACTTTATCAGTTGCTGCATCAAGAGAAGGAAGCACTAAATCTGCATTTAACAACTCTTGTCTAACTTCAGCATCATATAAAAGTGTTCCATTTGTTAGTACTGCAACTGGCAAATTTGGCTTTATATGTTTTATAAAATCTATTACCTCTCCAATCCTACTATTTAAGGTGGGTTCACCAGAACCTGAAAAGGTAACATAATCTGGATCAGGATTGTTTTTAAAATAATGGGCTAATTCTTCTTTTACTACATCAATGGGCACATATTCTTTTCTTTGTAGAGTGAGATTTGAAGTTTCACCAACTTCACAATAAACACAATTTAATGAACACACCTTTTTTGGAACAAGATCTACACCCAAAGACATCCCTAAACGCCTAGACGGAACTGGACCAAAGATATATTTATACATAATCCTCTCTAAATCAATTTGGATAATACTTTATTACTTGATCTTCCTCAAAATCAAGCCTTCCCTGCTCACACAAATAATTTAAATGTGCCTGTGCCTCACCTGTTGCAAACCACCTTTGCGCCATGGGAAATTCATCCCACGACTTATAATCCATATCCCAGCTCATAAAAGACGCCACATCATAAGCACTAAGTCCAGGATGATCAAGGACAATTTCTAAGACCTCGTTAAGTCTCCTTTTGTGATGCATAAAAAGCTCATCCACTCTCGCCTTTAACTTGCGAAATATCCTTCTATGTCCTGGCAAAACTAACCCTACATCCAGTTCCCTTGCTTTTTTTAGACTCTGCAAGTAATCTTGAAGAGGCCGTGCGTGCGGTTTCCATTGGGAAATATTAGGAGTTATGTTAAAAAGGATATGGTCACCAGATACAAATATTTTATCTTGTTCTTCCAAAAGACACATATGCCCCTGGGTGTGACCAGGGGTATGTATGGCACGAAATTTAAAATTCCCAAGGTCAAATATATCTCCATCTCTCATCTCATTATAGTCAACTTTACCAATTGGTCTATATTTATATCCTGGATGTCCCATTCTGGCTTCCTCTAATCTATCCAGCGGCATTCCCAATTTCTTTGCAAATTCTATCATCTTTTCCCAATCTGTAGGATTATTTATAATTTCCCCATCAAAGGAACTTACCCATACCTCAAAACCCATTTCATTTAACTTAACGCCCAGTCCACAATGATCTGAATGCATGTGGGTAATAATTAGTTTTGTATTTTCAGGAAAAAATTTTAACTTATCTATTGCTGAAAAGAGAATCTTCTCTGCCTCAGGGTGATTTAGACCAGTATCTATAATTAGATTGTAGTTTTCTCCTTTGATAAAATAAGAATTTAGATATTTTAAAGGATTTTTTGGCATTGGTATTTGTACATTAAATATATTCTCAATTACTTCTTTCATGTCTTGTCCCTCCTCTTAGGTATCTAAAAATTCCTTTAAACTCTGCTTTTTTCGATACACAGTTCCCTGGAATATAGCAAGTAATGCACCTGAATTATGGAACACATCTATTTTATAAGTCGCCAGTTTTGGATTTTTAGAGAGCTCAACAGCTTCAGCGTAGATAGTTCCACTTGATACTGCTTTTAAAAAAGATATAGTAGCATTTATTGCTAAAGCTACTTGTCCATGGGAATTGGATGCAATGGCAAAGGCGTAGTCAGCCAATGCAAATAATACAGCCCCATGGACAATGTTTACACCATTTAAATGTTCTTCTCTTAAATCAAGCTTTACCTTTGCCCTGCCCTTGCCTACCCCCACTATTTCAATACCAACATATTTTGCAAACCTATCTCGTGTGTCAAAAAAATTTCTTATATCTTTCATGGCTATACCTCTATTAATTTAAAACAAATCTTGTCTCCAATTTGATATCCATATTTTTTTGCAAGGTTTTGTTTATTTATTGCAAGCTCTAAATATCCTTGGGATCCATCTAAAATACCTATTTCTCCCTCTGGTATATCTTGATAAGCATCCACTAAATGAACTCTACTTGCTTCAGGCATGAGAAAAATTTTATAATTATGTAATTTTTCTTTTATATTTTGTTCTATATTTAATACACAATTTCCAAATCTATCAATATGTAGTATTATTGCATTACTATTTTTATTTATTCTAAAATCAGGAATATCTATTTTTTTTATGTAATTTACATCTATTATATGTGATATTTCTGATATATCCTGTCCCTTTGCTATATACATTGCCAATGGAGCAAATACATCCCTCCCATGAAAGGTGTTGGACATACTTTTTATACCTGCCTTATCTTTAAATTTCTCCATATCCAGCACAAAAATCTCATTTTGTGATAAGTGGGACTTTATAACAAGAGACAACACACCATTATCAGGGGCCAGGACAATTTTTTTATCTTTCTTTAAGATCAAGATATCTCTATTGGTTCCAACACCAGGGTCAATCACAACCAGGGTAATTGAATTTTCAGGAATATATTTCCACGAAGCCTTTAGAAAAAAACTACCCTGCACTATATTATGTGGTAAGACACTGTGGGATATATCTATTATTTGAGCATTAATATTTTGTGAAGCTAAAACACATTTTATCTGTCCAACGTAAGCGTCTTCAAGACCAAAGTCTGTTAAAAGGCAAAAGATTTTTGATTGCATAAAACAGCATACGTTATTTTTTAAGTTTCTTCTGTATAATACAAAACCGCTTTAATATCGTCTTCTTCTTCCAATTGTCCTCCTAGCGCTGCTGCTGTTATTCCAAAAGTGGCGAGTATTTTTGCGTAATGAATTACTGGCAATTGTCCACTTTTATTAGCCCATTTTAAAAGAACATCATGGGGTAAAACAGAAATAATTCCAAAAGATATAAAAAATAAGCCAAACCAGAACACGGTGATCCCAAAAAGAATGGTTCCTTTTATCACCAATTGGGATCTAATGGACTGTTCTTTGATCTTATCTGATTTGGCGACCTTATGCAAATTTTGTCCATAATATAATGACAACGTGGCAATAGCAACAATCAAAATAGACGAGACATCTATCCATATCTCAGACATAGCACCACCAATTTCCCAGGCCTCTGCAGTTAAAAATAGAAATATTATAGAAGTAAATGTCACTACTGTGAGTTTTCCAAGCCGCCCCATAAGTAACCATGATTTATTAAATAAAATATCTTTTATTATGGTTATTCCATCTTTTAAAATTAATTTAAGATAAAATAACATTGTGTATTTTTTTATTTTTGTCTCTTCTAACCTGGGATCAGCAATGATTTTTAAATAATCCAAAATTTGTTCTTTTTCTTCATCAGTCCAATCCAACCTTAAATCTTCTTTCCATAAATATAATTTTTTCATAACAGAATCTTGACTATGATGAAGTCCCCACAAATGACCCAAACAATGCATAGTTAAGCCTAGTACAGAATCATAATATTGTCTTGTATTGTAATTCATAAATCTTGATACACTTATAACAGCTACTTCAAATAAATTAGAAGGAACAGCATTCACAATATCATTAAATCTATTTTTCAGGGGTTTTTCTGTATAAATTAAAACAAAGTCAAAATTAAATTCTAATTTTATTGATGATCCTAGTTCCAGAAGATCTATTGGATCGGTGGGTATTGATAGAGGAATATTTTTTTTACTCAATAATTTTAGATTCCAATCAAATTGAGGAAATATTTCATTAAATTTTTTTTTCAAGGATTCAATAACATAATCAATAACTACCTCTAATTCTATTTCCTCAACATCATATAAAAAACCTATAGATACTGTCTCTTTCTTCTTATTCATATAAATCTTCTCGATTAATTAATAGATAGCATTCTTTGAAACTCATTGTCAGGAATAAGCATTCCACCTGTAAGCCATATGAGATGGTCGCATTTTCCAACATATTTTTCAACAAAATAAACACCCTTTACCCCAGCACCAGCAGATGGTTCTATCTTTATATTTTCTTTTAAGTAAAGGCTCCTAACACTCCAAAGCATCTCCTCATCAAATAGTGTAAATCCCCCAGCAATTATATTTTTTATAATTGGAATTGCCAGCTTTGATGGACCAGGTACTGCAAGTCCATCAGCCTCTGTATTTAGTTCTATTCCAAGCTCTTTAATATTAAAATCATCCTTACCTGTAATCAATGCGCCAATAACACATGGTGCGCCAACAGGCTCTGCTGTATAACACCTTGCAGCTGTATCAAATACATGGGCTATGCCAAAGGATATTCCTCCAGGAGCACCGCCAACACCACATGGGAGATATACACAGATGGGATTATTTGTAGAAGGATAGACATCTACCTCAGCAAGTTGTTCTTTTAATCTTAAGGCAGAAGTAGCATAACCCAAAAAAAGATCCAGGGAATTTTCATCATCTACAAAATGGGCGAATCTATCTCCTTCACACCTTTTCCTTCCCATCTTAACTGCATAGGAATAATCACCAGGATGCTCTATTACCTTGGCCCCCCATTTCTTAAGCAGCTCTTTTTTCCACTCCTTTGCGTCACAAGACATATGCACTTCAGCATTAAACCCTAGTGCTGCTGACATTATTCCAACACTAAGGCCAAGATTACCTGTAGATCCTACTACAACAGTATATTTTGAGAGGATATCTTTGCATTTTTTGTGAAGGAGCTTTGAATAATCGTCATCATAACCTAAATAACCCTGTTCAATTAAAATAGTCTCAGCTAGCTTTAATACTTCGTAGATTCCACCTCTTGCCTTAATGGAACCAGCAATGGGCAAGGTATTGTCCATCTTAACAAATACCCTGCCCTTTATCTCTATTCCATATCTGTCTTCAAGCTCTGTTTTAAATCCAGGTACCTCTTTTATCTGAGACTCAATAAGTCCATCTTTAGTATCTTGAAATCGTTTCTTTAAATATGGCCTAAAACGATCAAGTCGCAAGTTTGCGTAGATTATATCCTGCTTTGTTATATTCAGTTTTTTTAAAAAATTTTTCTGATTTTTAAAAGCAGGATTTTCATAAAAGATACTTTCTTTTCTTTTGAGGCAGGAAATATAATACTGCGCTCCCATATGTTGATCCAATTTATATTTAAAAAACCAAATATCTATCACATTCTTCTATCATTTCAGCATTTCTAGCCTGGGTAACAAATTGCTTGAACCCCACTCCAGGTACTTCTTTTCCTTCCAATCCATTTGCCCTAAAACTCACATCACATACAAAAAGCTTTGCAACATCTATAAGTTCTTTAAATCTCTCTTCCTGGGTCAAAAGCACACCTTTTCCTGTAAAAAATATTTCTACTTCAATACCTTTTTTATTTGCTGCCTTAGCAGTATTGATTACATAATCTAAATATTTATTATCCCTTACCATAATTCCTAGTTTTGACATAACCAAGCCCCTTATATCGCATTTTTTACCACCAACAAATTACTTTTTCATGGGAAAATACTTCATCTATAAATTTATCCCAATCTACATCACCTTCATACAAGACAAAGATATCTTTATCTTCTCCAGATATAACATCCATTAATTTTTTTGTAGTATCATCTGGTTCTGATTTTAATACATGTAAAACTTTCATAAATCCTCCCCTTAAAAAGGAATAACAATATCTACTTCTTTTAACATCTCTCCAATCTCATCCAATGTAGCATATTTAAAACCATATTTTTCTACATTGGCCTTGTTATTTGAATACCTCTCTCCTTCCATTTCATCTAAAAATTCCATATTCTCTTCATATGCCTCGTGCATATCAATTTCATGATCTAAAACAATCATTTTAACAGATGGAATTTCTAACAGTGCACCTAAACTTGAGCGCAGGGCTTCATATTGTTGTTCTTTATCCCTCACAATAACAGCAAGCTTTTTCATATACATCCTCCAAAAATTAAAGTGCCCTCTGAAAATGCGATGTGTTTACTTAAGCAGAAACGCAAATGCGTCTCTGCTTTTTTTAAGGGCACCTGCTCTAATTTTGATTATTTTACCCGAATAAGATACCTTGTAAACCCAGCAGGATCGTCTTCATATCCCAAAAACTCATATCCGTGTTTTTCACAAAAGGATGGGATATCATTTTTTGATCCTGGGTCTGTACCAAGGACCTCTAAAACTTCTCCAGACTTCATGTCCTTTAAGGTCTTCTTTGTCTTTAACATGGGCATGGGACAACTAAGACCCCTGGCATCCAAGGTTTTATTAACATTCACATCTGGTAATGCCATAACTATACCTCCTCTTAATTTTTGTTCCATTGAGAATACATAAGATTGTAAATACTGTCAACAAATCTATTCTTCACGAAATTTATATCAAAATTCCGCAAAAACACAAGGATTAGTTTT
>NZ_JBMYBT010000125.1:0-13270 GCF_053993635.1 Desulfothermus sp.
TCCTTATGATTGTAACCACCTTCTAATAGGGAAAAAATCCTGCCTTTGGTCTTTTGTTTGGCAAAATTTCCAAGTAATTGCCCTAAGTGTTTATAATCATCTAAACTCAAGAGCCCACCCCAGTCATTTATATACCTATCAAAACCAGCTGAAACCCCCAATATGTCAAAGTCTCTGCAGGACTCTAAAAATCTTTCAAGGCGTGAGATAGAATCCATATGGTGATAGACAACTTTAGGATCTTCATTAAAGATCCCATTTGTTCCGTCTCCAAAATGGAGATCAAAATCTACAATTAGCGCATTTTTTATCTTCTCAAGTGCAATGAGCCTTTTAATTGCAACTGCCATATTATTAAACCAACAAAAGCCCCAGCAAGAATCCCTACTTGCATGGTGACCAGGAGGTCTGATAAGTCCAAAACAAGGATCACCCCTTAAGGCTATTTCACTTGCTTCTATGGCTCCACCTGCAGCAAGTAGGGCCAGGGTAAATAGGTGAGAAGACTTAGATGCAATTCTATCAAAATGATCCTCAGTATGTACAAGTAAAATATCCTGTTCCTGGGCAATTGTAGGCTCAACAAACTCATATTTTGCTTTAAGAATCTCAACTGATGTATCCAATCTCCCCCGTGCAGCAGCAGGATCAGATGCATATACTTCTAAGTACTTAGGATGAAATATTATTTTCATAAAATTTTCTATAGTGAAAATTTTCTTTTATTTTCAGTTAATTTCATTCCAATTTCAAAGGCCTTAAAATTTAAGTCTAAATAATGTTCAGGGAAATTGTCCTTTAAAGCTTCTTTTATTGACCTAGGTGATATGATATTTGTGAGTCCTATTAAGGCACCAAGGGTACATATGTTAAGTCCCAAATTGGTATTCAACTCCTTTCTCAGGGTCTCATAAAGGGGTAAAGAATAAGTAATGGCATCAGCACTCATCTCTTGTTTAACCAAAAAATCGTCAACAATCAATATCCCACCAGGTCTTATGGTATTAAAAAATTTATTATACGCCCTTTGGGTCAAACATATCAAAATATTGGGCTGAGTTACCTTGGGGAAATATATCTCTTCTTTGGATATAATTACATCAGAGCGGCTAAGACCTCCCCTTGCTTCTGCACCATAACTTTGTGATTGTACTGCATTTAGACCTTCATATATCACAGCAGCCTTTGCAAGCAATATTGCAGCAGTAATTATCCCCTGGCCCCCAGAGCCTGCAAAAAGTAGCCTGTATCTTTTCATATTTTCACCTCATACTTTTAAATCTTTCTCGTTATTATAGGATAGAGAGAGGGCTTTTGTCTAACTAAAGTTTTGTTGTAAATATAGATACCAGCAAAAGAAATGAGCAAAAACACAATACCTAAAATAGATGAAGACAAGTCTTTGTTTTTAAAGGGATCAATGAAATTTCCAATAACTACGCCAAGAAAGAACAATATCAAAGGAATGATATAGAGCACTAAGATGGCCTTAGTCCTTTTTTCTGTAGAAAACTGGACCTCTACCTTATCACCAATTTTTGCATTTATATAATTTTTTGCCTTAATCACCATGAAATTACTTCCAAAGGGATCACATAATCCCCTATGAGCGCACCCCATACATTGGGAGCGCCTATCCACTTTGACTTTGGCCTCCTTTTCTCCCAATAATTCAACCACTTCTCCTTGCTCAATCATTAAACTAAGCGGCATGGGCCTTTTCTTCTATTTTTTCTTCTTTGCTTACCTTAATTAGAGCAACCATGGCCTTAGTTGGACACTTGTTTACACACTCAAGACAACCTGTACATTTTTCATTGTCTACAACAGGCAAAGAATTGATCATGGTAATGGCCTTTTCTGGACATTTTTTGGCACAAAGGCCACAACCAATACAACCTACCTTGCAAACACTTTTAACAGCCTTACCTGAATCTTGAGATGAACAGAGAACTGCAACCTTTTGTGATGCTGGGAAAAGCTTGGGGATATTTCTCGGACAAGCATTTACGCAAGAACCACATCCAGTGCATAAATCTTCGTTTACTACTGGGATTCCATTTTCACCCATTGAGAGTCCACCAAAAGGGCAGGCTTCCACACATGAGCCAAGCCCTATACAACCAAATTCACACGCCTTATTCCCTCCTGTAGAAATTATAGCTGCATAACAGTCTTTGGCGCCGACATATTCAAAAATCCTCTTTGCATTATTATTATCACCCCTACACAGAATCCTAACAATTTTCCTTTCTTCCAAAGATGCTGATACCCCTAAGATAGAACAGATTGCTTCTACCACATTGGCACCACCAGCCACACACTTGTTAGGTTTTTCATTCTTGGTCACTATTGCTTCAGCATAGTCACTACAACCTGCATATCCGCAACCACCACAATTTGCGCCAGGAAGGATGTCTGCAATTTCCTCAATCCTTGGGTCCACTTCTACATAAAATACCTTTGCAGCTATACCCAAAAATAGACTCAAACAAAGACCCAAGGCACCCATTATCAAAACAGCAGTAATAATTGGAGACATATTTTTTTCTCCTTATATTTTATTGTCCAAGTCCCACAAAACCATAAAAGCAAAGTCCCATCAGTCCTGCAGTGATAAGGGCAATGGGAAAACCTTGAAATAGAGTAGGGATCCTGCCTAAGGCAAACCTTTCCCTTATGCCTGCAAGAATAATTAGGGCAAGGTCAAAACCAATAGCAGTGGCAATGGAATATACGAATGTTTCCATAAATGTATGTTTTTGTTGAATATTTAAAACGGCAACACCAAATATCATACAATTTGTCGTAATTAAAGGCAAATAGATTCCAAGGGACCTGTAAAGTGCAGGAGCAACTTTTTGTAGTATAATTTCTACCAATTGCACCAGGGATGCAATGACTAAAATAAAGGCTACTGTTCGAAGATATTCTAACTCCAAGGGGACTAAAATAAAGTTATATACCATCCAAGTAATACAACTGGACAGGACATTTACAAACAAAGCAGCTGCAGACATACCAATTGCACTGTCCAAACTTGTTGAAACTCCAACAAAAGGACAGTTTCCTAAGAATCTTACCAGCAAGATATTGTTTGCAAATATTGCCGTGACCATCATTAGAATATAGTCACTCATGATATTTACTCCTCAAAAGTTAACAAGTTATATGCGAAATAAAATTACCCATATTTAATTAAGCATTTTTGTCTTCGATTTTTAAAGAAATAAAGTTCATAAACGCAAGAATAAGTCCTAAGCAGATAAAGGCCCCTGGGGGTTTTTGTAATAATTCAAAACCCATATACGATGGTGGCATTACCCTTATACCAAACCAAGTTCCAGCACCTATAATTTCTCTAATGGATGCAAGGGTTGTTAACGAGAGGGTGAATCCAAGTCCCATTCCAAGTGCATCAGCTATGGAGTAAAGTATTGGATTTTTTCTGGCAAATGCCTCAGCCCTGCCTAATATCAAACAATTTACTACAATTAGAGGAATCCAGATACCAAGTACTCTATAAAGTGAATAAAAATAGGCCTCCATGGAAAGTTCAACTATAGTTACTGCTGAAGCAATTATAACTATAAATACAGGAACCCTGATCTTTGATGGGATAAAATTTCTGAACATTGATATTAGAAAATTACTAACAAGTAATACAAATATAACTCCACATCCAAGTCCTATGGCACTACTTACACTGCTAGTTACAGCAAGGGTTGGACACAGACCTAAAACAAACCTAAATGGGGGGACTTCTTTCCAAAGTCCTTTGGTAAATTCTTGAACTAACCTAGACATGACTTACTCCTTAAAATTAAGGAAACTAACTAAAATTACACCCCGATTTTACTTTTTATCTTTTTATAAATATCCACTGCATGTTGGACCGCCTTCATGATTCCCCTGGATGTATAACTGGCACCACTAACTACATCAATTGTGCCAGAGCCAGGAGCAAAGTTAGTGGCTATTGGTTTATTTTTAAATTGATCCTTAAATTTTTTACTTTCTATAGCTCTGGTGCCAACGCCAGGGGTCTCAGAATGGGTAGTAATTGCAATTCCACCTATAGTCTCAGAGGGCAAATTAATTGAAACCATAACACCAATATTACCTGCATATCCAGCTCCATAGGCCTCAAGGGCAACAGCAACTATTTTTCCACCTTTTTTGGCAAGAAAAATATTTTTAACAATATCTCTTCCCCGTTTGTCCTTGCCCACCACAACTTTTATCCTGTCTTTTACTGGATCATTGTCATAATCTACAACTAAAGCTTTTTTAAGTGCTGGCGCCTTTATGTTTTTTATTCGCTGATATTCAATTTGGGGCTCAGTTACTTTTTTTACAATTGATAAAGCTCCTCCCCATACTGCACAAACTACAGTAAGTACAATGACCATTCGAACGATTTCTTTGACATTCACTTTTAATTACCTCCCATATGGTTCAGGTAATATTTTATCCAAAAAAGGAGTTATTAGAGTGGTTATCAAAACTGCATAATAGGCACCAAAGGTCCAGCTGCCCCAAAGCCTTATTACTACAGTTAACACGCCACCTAAAAGACCAAATATCACCATGCCCTGGGGTGATACTGGAGTAGAAGGCATATCAGTTGCGAGAAAAAAGGCTGTTAAGGCCGTCCCACCTGCAAGCAGGTGAAAGATGGGGTCCCCAAAAGAAGTGGACCCAATGGCCCAACAAATTAGAGAAAACAAGAAAACTCCTGATAAGTAACTAATTGGGAGTCTCCAATTTATTCTCTTTCTTGCTAAAAGATAAATCCCTCCAAGAACTAGACAAAGAAATGATATCTGTCCCATAAATCCACAGCGAAGTCCCAAAAACATATCTTTGTAAGAAAAATAGTGGTGGACATACTCAATTCCTTGGGTCTTGAAGATTTCAAGTGGTGTTAAATTTGTAGCCACATCCTTAAGGGGATTTATCCATTTTCCCATAAAATCTGGAAAAGAAATTTTTAAAATTACCCATGAGATAAGTGCTCCATTAAAAGGATTGGCACCATATCCCCCATAAACCTCCTTTCCTAAAAGCACCATGAAGAATGTACCAATTATAACAATCCACCAGGGTAGGGTAGGGGGAAGTAACATTGAAAATAATAGTCCATAATAAACAGAGGTTAAATCGTGAATCATGAGTTCTCTTTTGGTAATTTTCTGAAAAAAGGCCTCCCATAACACTGCAGATAAAATTGATAAGAATACTATCTTTAACGCAGCAAATTTAAATAGATAAATAGTAAAAAAAGTTGCTGGCAAGAGCGCTATAATATGATCTATCATTATAGCTCTTAAACTATTTCCACTATGAAGGTGGGGAATAGGTGATACAACTAAATTATTCATAAGGGAATTACTCCTTATTTTATATTTAAGTTTGCCTTACCATATTTTATCCACTGAACTAATGGAATATTTACAGGACACACATAGGCACAACAACCACATTCAATACATTTTTCAATATAAAATTTTTTTGTAAAATCAAATTGCTTGGTCTTAGAATATCCAAAAATAAAAAGTGGCATTAGTCCCATTGGACATACTTCAACACATAAGCCGCACTTTATGCACACTGCATCAGAATATGTGTTTACTTGACCTTTTTTTAAAACAAATATTGATCCAATATCTTTAGTTATAGGATAATTTATATCATATATTGGTATCCCAGAGATAGTGCCATTAATAATCACCTTTGAAATTGATTTTGTATCTATATTTAATTTTTCTAAGATGTAATGTATTGGAGTACCTATTGGAACTTTAACAAGTTGAGAGTTGCTAATATCACCATCAATTACAGTTACAATTTTTTCCCTGTAAGGAACTTTATTATTTATCAATAATCCCAAATGATATATGGTTTCTAGATCCAATATAGTTGTATGAAGAGACTCTTCTATTGGTTTATCCATCTCCAACTCTTCATTTAGAATTGTCTTTACAAGGAGAGGAATTTTGTGTTGAGGATACTTTTTTTTAAGAAATACAATTTTTATTCCTAAAGGTGCTAAAGAAGAATTTAACTGATCTACAAAACCGTCAATATGTCTATAATCACTATATATTGCCAAAAATATTTTATTAGGCTTAAAAAAATTTATAACTTGTTCAAAACCTTGCTTAATTACATTTATTTGCTTTTGGAGAAAAAAGTAACTTTTACCATTGGCAATAATTTCTTCAAGTCCATTTACAATTAAGGTATCTACCTTATTTTTTTGAGCCATCTCTATTTTTTTTGCAAGGAACAAAACTCTATCCTGAATATCTACAATACCTCCCTTTATTACGTTATGTAAAAATCCCGTGTCTGTTGGAAAATCAACTGAAAATTCTATGTCATTTACTAAAATTTCAATAGCAGCGCATTTGCCTCCAAGATGGCTTTTAAAATCTTTTATGACATTCACAATTTCGCCACTCACTGGAGATATTAATGAACCATCTGGGCCAGTGGCAATTATATCGCCTGCTGCTATCTTAGCTTTCTTTTTCACTATAGAGGAGAGTTGAGGGGACATATCCTGTTTTAATGGAAGCGTTATCTTTTCAGGGAAAGGTAGATTCTTTACTTTTTCAGGATAGCTGGACAACAAATTTACACTAATTCCTCCAGAAGAAAAAGATAAGTCTCTCATATTTCTTCTCTCTTTTTTGGTTTTAGGTCTCAGGAGTATATATTAGACATGAGTAATTCTTAATTAATTTTGTTCTCTATGTTAATTGCTTAGTCAGGTTTATTTTCTTTAACAATCATTGTCAAGGGCAAAACAAAATAAAATTACATAGGTTAGTTAGCAAAACCCAAAACTTTAGGAAAAAACAGGGATAATTGGGGAAAATATGTAATAATAATTAAAACTAGCAGCTGAATTATTAAAAATGGCATTACAGATTTGGACACAAATAGGAAATCTCTTCTTGCTAGGGCGCTAGTAATAAAGAGGCTAACTCCCATTGGGGGGGTACAGTATCCAATTGCCAGATTTACTGTCATAATAAGACCAAAGTGCATGGGGTCTATGTGGAAATTATAAAGCATAGGAATAAATACTGGACCAAGGATGAGCGTGGCAGATATAATATCCATAAACATACCAACAATTAAAAAGATTATATTTATGACAAGCAAAAATATCATTGGTGATTGTATAACATCCATCACAAGGGAAGATATGCGAAAGGGTATATTTTCTAGGGTCAAAAATCTCCCAAAACATGTGGCACCTGCTACTATTATTAACAGGGTGGCAGAGGTAACAGCTGAGCTAACAGTAATTTTTTTTACGTCTTTAAGTGTGATTGATTTATGTATAAATAATTCCACAAAAAAGGCATATACTGAAGCTATCACTGCTGCTTCATTGGCTGTAAAGATACCTGAAAAAATTCCACCAAATATAATTATGGGGAGAAGCAGTGCCCAAAAGCCAGATTTAAATGCTGCTATAAGTTCATTAAAGGAGAATTTTTTTAAGTAAATACTAGATGAATTTGACTTATTACGAAATTGAAAAAATGTATAGATACAGGTAAATATCACTATCATAACCCCTGGTACAAACCCTGTTAAAAATAGTCCTTCTAAAGAGACATTACTTATCATACTATACAAAATCATGCTGATACTGGGGGGAATAATAACACCAAGGTTTGGAGATGTGGCCATGATACCCAGGGTATATTTTTCGTCATAGCCATTTTTGAGTAGAGCAGGGATCATAACCCCGCCAATGGCAACCACTGTTGCAACAGTTGAACCTGATATAGCTCCAAATAATGCACAACCAATGACCCCTGCCATTCCCAGTCCTCCAGGAAGCCATCCAACTAAGGCATTGGCTACCCTGATTAATCTATTCACTATGTCTCCAGAACTCATGGTATTTCCACAGAGTATGAAAAATAAAACCACTACCAGAGCAAAATTGTCCAGGCTTCTGAAAAGGGTTTGGGTCAAAAGTTCTATAGGAAAAGATGTAAAAAGAAGAATGCCCAAAACAGAGGTAAAATATAGGCAAATATATACTGGTATATTTGCCGCCATAAATCCAATCAAAATTAAGAATATTACTAAATCATTTATATTCATGATCTATCTTGTTCTAAATCAGGATTTAAAAATGAATAGATTACTCTAAAGGCCATAAAAAGACCGCTTATGGGTAAGATTGAATAAAGCAAAACTAAAGGGATTTGTAATACAATTGTCTTTTGATGGGATGTGTGCATCATGATAGCCATCTTAGAACCATAATACATAAGTAAAAAAGAGAATATTAAAGTTGCAATCCTGGATAGGATATTTAACATATTTCTAAGCCAAGGGAAAATATACACAGTTGCGTCAATTTTTATCTCAGCACCTTTTTTTATTGCCAGACTACACCCAATAAAGGTGGTATATATTATAACTTCCCTGACAAATTCTTCACTCCATGGTAAATTAGAATTAAAACAATACCTTAGAATTATATTAATGAACAGGGCTATCATGGCTAAAATAACTGTAAGAAAAAGAGTCCATTCCTCAATAAAAGTCACTATTTTTTCTATTGTTACAAGAAATTGGACCCTCTTTTTTACACCCATGCTAGTCAACTGAATACCCCATATAGTCTTGTACCTGTTTTAAATAATTTTCAGGACGATATTTGTCCCCTGGATAGAGTTTATTTATTTCCTGCGCATATTTTTTGTGGACCAAATCTCCCTGTTTTTTTAATATTTCCATCTCCTCATCTGACAAGGTAAAGAATTTAACCCCAGCTCTTTTGGCCTTTTTTATTTCTTCTTGTTCTTGAATTTTTGTTTGCTCTCTTATCTCTGAACAGACCTCATGAACCACTTCCTTAAATGTTTTTTGTAAATTTTGAGGAAGGGAATTGAACCACTGTTTGTTGAAAATCCAGATAAAGAGACCTTGTGCATAATTAATTTGAGTAAAATATTTTGCCACCTCGAATTTTTTCGTTATATTACAAACAATAGGAGTGTGATCCAATCCACTTATCACACCCTGTTTTAATGCAACGTGTACATCTGGCCAGGGCATTACAACAAAATTAAGTCCCCATTGTCTGTAAAGCAATTGGTTTACAGCTGCTTCTGCAATCCTAAATTTTATTTTTTTTGCCTCTTGGATGTTCCTAACAGGTTTTGTTGTGGCCCAACCATAATTCCCATATCCAGTTATATCTAACCCTATTATACCTTGATGGTCCATGGCGTTCATAAAATGTTCAAATATCCAGCCACTTTTGGTAAATTTATCTAGCTTTTCAAAAGAGTTTATTAAAAATGGAAGGTTTACTAAACCAAACCTGGGTCCTAAATTTGTGGCAGCGACAGAACTCACAGCCATTCCTTGAATAGCTCCCATTTTCAACAGATTCAAAACCTCAACTTCACCACCTAACATGGAAAATGGTTTAAAATCAAAATATATCTTCCCATTGGTCTTCTCCCACAGTCTATCTCTAATGAGGATCCCTGCATAAACTCCTTTAATTACTGGATGTGAGACATTGGATACAATACATCTATATTTTGCAGTGGATGGATTGAATTTTGGCTTCCACTTGTCTAAAGACCTGGACGAACCAAATACATTACCTACGTTGCCTATTAAAAAAATTAATAGGATAAGATAAAAAGTCTTTTTTAGCATAGTGAATACTCCTTTACTTTTTTATGTTTCTTATATTTTCATTTTGCTCTTATGTATTATTGCTTAAAAAATGTTTAGACATAATCATAATTGCATCTCTTAAATCATTTTTATCAAGAACTCCAGTACCTAAGGCCTGTTGTATAAGAAACCCTTCAAATAGGGCTGTTACAATTGCCCCTAATTTTTTTGAATTTTGTGTGTTCTTGTAAAAAGGATACAATATCTGAGCAAATAGCTCAGTTGATAATCTGTAATTGCTTTTGTTTAACTTGGTTTTTAGATCTGGATTAGAAAATGCATGGATGGTAAACTCCAAAAACACCTTTGACCAACTTTTATCGTCAATAATTGTCTCTAAAAAATCAACAATTACCTCCATCACATCTTGTATGGACTTTGCCTTTTCCAAACCTTCCTTTCTAGTCTCTCTGTACTCATTTAACCTTTTCTCCATTATTTCCAGCAAAATATCGTCTTTGCTTTTCCAATACCTGTAAAAATTTCCCTTTGCATAACCAGCCCTCTCGGTAATCTCAAAAATAGTTGTATTGCAATATCCCTTTTTACCAAACAGCTCTACTGCTGACTCAATTAATTCCTGTTTAGTCTGAAGGGATTTTTCTATTTGTTTTTTCGCCATACATGACTCCTGGTCAATAAATGACCATTGGTCACTAAAGCTAAACGAAAAAAATTTACTTGTCAATTTAACTTTTTCAAATTAACCAAAATTAAAAGACTATTGTGAGATTTTATGCGCAAGTAAATTTATAATCTTAACTAGTTATAATATAAATTTAATGAATAACATTAAATAATTATCATAACTAATTGCTATGAAAGTAGATTTTATTAAAATTACACCCTTTGTGAGTTTTTTATTAAAGTTCTGGTATAGGACGTTAAAGTATTCTCAGGAGGGTAAGGAACTCGTTGGACCTTTTAGGTGCAGGGAAAAGGGGAGGGTGGTGTTATTTGCCATATGGCATGATGAGTTATTTGCTCCACTTTATTTTCATAGAGATGAGGATGTTATAATTTTAGTTAGTGAAAGCAGGGATGGAGAATTTATAGCAAGGATATTAAAGGAATTTGGATACAAGACAATCAGGGGTTCAAGTACTAGAGGCGGGGTTAAGGCTTTGAAGCATTTTGTAAAAATGTTCAAAGAAAATCCAAGGGATATTGCTATAACCATTGATGGACCAACTGGTCCACGGCATATCCCAAAGCAAGGAGTGATATATCTTGCGTGGAAATTAAATATCCCAATTGTTCCAGTAAGGACCTTTGTATCTTTAAAAAAAGTTTTTTCCAAATCCTGGGATAAATTTCAGTTGCCCCTGCCATTTGCTAGATGTAAAATTATTTATGGAAGACCATATTATATTTCCCACAAAAAATTATCATCTAAAATACTTTTAGATGAATCCCACTTATTAAAGAAAAAAATGGATGAGTTAAAACCAAAATAAATTTTGAGAAACCTTATTTAATTTTCTATTGATTGCATTTAATCTTGAGCGCGCTGCCTCTTTTTCAGACTTTCTCCTGGCATTTTTTATTACATCTCTTAAGATTTTTTGTGCAGTATAAAGATTTCCTTTTTGTTCATAGATTAAGGCTGCCCTATATAGAGCAGTGATAGACCAGATATATTGATCTTTATATAAAAAATACACTTTTAGATATTTATTGGTAGCCAAATCTAATTTTTCCTCTATCTGGTCGCATTCTGCCATCCAAAACAATACTTCTGCCTGTATCTTTCTATTTAATTTTTCTCTTTTATTCCAAAGATAGTTTAAAACCCTTTTACTAAATTCAATGTTGTTATTTTTCTGAGCATACAGAGCCATTTTTATAAGCTCTTCTGGCGCTAAAGAATTAGGAGATATTTCAAAGATCTTCTCGTAATAAGACATAGCCTGGTGGTAGTCATTTTTCAAGTTGTAATAATCTCCTATTATTTTATAGTAATTAATTAGCAACTTCTGATCGATATTTTCATAATCGAAAAGTTCAATATATTTTTTAAACAACGTGAAATTTCCTGTTAAAACTTCATTTTTAGCAAGCTCTAAAATCGCCATTTGGCCAGAGATGGTGTTTTTGTATAACACTATGGCTTGTTTTAATATTGTATTATTAACTTGTTTTCTTGTGATAAGATTGCTTACGTACGAATATCTAAGCAAATAATCCAATGGATAGACCTTTAATGTATTATCTAATTCCTCTTTTGATATTTTAAAACTTGAATTTAAATTGAATGGATTAAATCCAAATGGCTGCAGAAATAAAACAATTTCTTTAAATTCATTCATAGATATGCCGATATTTAAAGAAGAAACTTTATCCAATAACAATAAAATAGAAATTTTTAAAGAAATAGGCAATTTTTTAAAATTTACTTTAGATACTTCTTTTTTTAATAGAGAATAATCATTATTTTTTAAAATAATAGCTATTTTTATCTGCCTTAATTTTTCCTTGATATCTTGTGGAACAAAAACACTGTGAATTTCTTTGTTTATTATATCACATAGAGAGAGCTCTACATTATTATTTTCCTCTTTTAGTTTATTTAATAGCTCAGATCCATTATCAATAATCCATTTATCTGGATCAAAATTTTTCACAAAGATTTCAAAATAAGCGCTATATTTTGGAAATCCAAACAAAAGGTTGTGGTCTTTAGGCAAGTCATTACCATAAAGTTTTTTAAGGAATAACTGTAATAATTGCCTTTGATTTGGATCTTTAAATAATTTTATAGCTAAAATAGCAGCTTTTTTATCTTTTATTGATATTGAAGCCAAAAATGAAATAATTGAATCTCTAAGATGTTCATCTGCTAATTTAAAGCTAAAATCATCAGGAGTGATCCTTAAAACACATTTGGATATTGAAGCCAGCTCCTTATCTTTAGGCCAAAGTTTTTGAGCCATGTCTATGGCTTTTAAAATTTCCCTCTTTTTTTGTAAAAATTCATTTTTATCAATTAAAAATTTCCCATTATAAAGAGTATCAAAAGACCATTTTAAAAAAACGATCTTAAAAAAGTTGTCAATGCCTGGCTCATTTAAAATTAATTTTGGGTCATTAGTTAAATTATAACCCTTTGTGTAGTGGAGTAGGGCGGTTTCAAAATCACCTTTATACCTATAGGCTCTGGCAAGGATAATCTCTCTTTTTGCAAGAAGTTTTTTTTCCTTAAAAGCTGTACGTTCTAAAATCGAGATGGCCTCATCAGGATTTCCAGAAAATATTTTGGCGTTTGCATATGAGAGTAGCAATGAGGGTTCTTTGTAAGAACCTTTGAGTTCAATATTAATAATATCATAAGCACCATAGTTTTTTAAAAAGGAAATAAATTCGTTATTTTTGGAAAATGAAAAACCTGGAGTCAAAAAAAATAAAACCAAGATAATTAGAATCTTTTTTAACATATAAATACTCCGATGTTTTTGGATAACCTTTACTAAGGTATATCTCAAAAGTAAAGATTTCTTAAGATTAATTTTTATTAAACATACTTGTGTTTAATAAT
>NZ_JBMYBT010000126.1:0-20389 GCF_053993635.1 Desulfothermus sp.
CCAAAAATTTAAGAGTCTATTTATTATTCCTTTGATGGTTTCATCTTGAATTTGCCTTGTTTTCCATTTTAAAGTAAGGATAAAACTCCTAGAAATTATAGTTGGAAGAAGGAGTGTTCTTTGAGGAACCAGTAATACGAAGAGATTTTTATCCTTAGGTTCTTCTAAAACCTTTAAAAGGGAATTTGCAGCCTGCAACGTCAAATTTTGAGATTCCTTAAACAAAAAGGTTCTATATTTGCCTTCCCTAGGAAGTATATCCCTATCCCTATGTATTATCCTCACCTGCTCAATTTTTATTGATCCCTCCCCGCCATCTAATATAGCCATGTCTGGAAAATTTTCATTCAACACACCTTTACACAAATTGCATTCAAAACACGGCCCAGGATCCATGGGACAGTTTACAAGTGCACACCAGTATTTTCCTATCTCCAGCCTATCATAACATAGCCCTCCCTCAATTATGAGCACCCTGGGAGGGCTATGTTTGAGCATTTTTAATATATTAATTGCCCTTTTGTGTTCTACCAAAAGATCTTTATTCACACCAACTAAAATTACCTAAAAATTGTTTGCGATCTCTCAGGACCTACTGATATAATCCTTGCTTTAACTTTAAGATTGTCTTCAATAAATGTTATATAATCTCTGGTTGCCTTAGGCAGATCCTCATAGGTCTTTATCTTTGAAATATCTTCATTCCACCCTTTAATGGATTCATACACTGGCTCTACATGTGCAAGACCATTTTCTATCTGAGGTGGATACAGGATTTCTTCGCCATTATATACATATTTTGTACATATTTGTAAGGTATCCAGACCCGATAACACATCCAATTTAGTAAGCACTATTGAGCTAATATTATTTAGCCTGACTGACTCCCTGAGTACTACCAGATCAAGCCATCCGCACCTTCTGGGTCTTCCAGTAGTAGCTCCAAACTCACCACCTTTATTCTGAAGGTAATTTCCAATCTCATTGTTGAGTTCAGTGGGGAATGGTCCTCCTCCTACCCTAGTTGTATAGCTCTTAACCACCCCCAAAATTTCATCTATTACTGCTATTCCACAACCTGAACCTGCGCACACATTTGAAGCAACTGTATTAGATGATGTAACAAAGGGATAAGTTCCGTGATCTATATCCAGATGAGTCCCCTGAGCGCCTTCAAACAAAATAGATTTACCTTTTTCTATTGCCTTGTAAATCTCTGAAGATACGTCTCCAAGATAAGGTCTCAGTTTTTTAAGACAATCTCCTATTTTTTCTAAAATCTCATCTGCAGATATCTCCTTTGAATCAAAATAATGTTTAAATAAAACATTTTTCTCTGCCAATGCCCTTTCAATCTTTTGTTTTAACCTCTGTTCATCTAATACATCACAGGCTCTTATTCCTATCCGTGAAACTTTATCTTCATAAGCAGGCCCAATACCCCGTCCTGTGGTGCCAATCTTATCACTGCCCTTTTTCTTTGACTCCCTCAAATTATCGAGCATCTTATGATAGGGCATAATAAGGTGGGTCTTATAACTAATCTTAAGCCTATCAGGAGAGACAGAAACTCCTGATCTTTCCAGTTCAGCTAATTCTTCACAAAAAATTTCTGGGTCCAATACTACTCCGTTTCCAATCAAACAAAGTTTGTTCTGGTGCAGGATTCCTGATGGAACCAGATGTAAAATAATCTTTTTATCACCAACAACGAGGGTATGACCTGCATTAGCCCCCCCCTGGAACCTCACTATCACATCTGCTTGTTGACTTAACAGATCTACAATTTTCCCCTTACCCTCGTCACCCCATTGGGTTCCTATAACTACTCTATTTTTCTCCATAATATTTCCCCTATTCACCTTTATCTTCTTTCTTGGCCTTCAAAAAAATAACCTTACCTTTCTCCTTTTGTTTTTTTTCAACCTTTATAACTGGACCTGCCAGATCCTTTCTTTCTTTCACTTCCATTGGAAATTTTCTATTAAACCTCTTCTCTAGACGGGTTAGATGCAGCCATTTGAGGTTAAATAATTGATTCTTCCACTTAACCGCCTGGATCATGGACAGAATAATCACAGATTGTTCCCACTTTTTTGATGGCTCAAACCTCTGTACCTGCTGGTAATATTTATTCCAGAGACCAACAAGTGACGCCTCATCCAGTGATAAAAGTTTATCCGCCAGCTTTTCCAATATCTTATCCAAATTACACCCCTCTTAAATTTAAAATCCACAACTCCTTAAAGCCAACATATGGTAACCTTTTAAAACCAATCATTCAAGTATTGATTATCGCCCAAAATTGGTTAAGTAAAACCCATTGATATTTAATCCTTATGAGGAAAAAGAAAATTTCTTCAACAATCAATTGATTTATTCACTTTTGTTTATTAATAAAGGCCGTAACTTTATTGGTGTTGTTGAAAGCCCAAAAACCAGGAAGAATTAACAACAATTTAGGGAGTTTGGGAAATGAAGAACATAAAAAAAATGTATCATTCTATTTTAAAGGATCCTTTTCCAAGGGAGATGCACATAACTGTTGGGGACCAGGAACTGGTTTATAAAAAACGTACATGGGTAATAGGAGGCGAAGAAAAAGGCTTAAGATATGGAGAAAATCCAGACCAGCCAGCAGCCCTCTATGAGCTCTACCAGGGGACACTGGAATTAGGAGATGTAAAATTCAGAGTGCCCTCTAAAAATTATAAGCTGGTTTCCACACTAAGCGAAAAAAATATGCTTCAAGCAGGAAAACACCCTGGAAAGATAAACCTAACAGATGTGGATAATGGAATTAATGTACTTCAATACCTCACAAAAAAAACTAGTTGTGTCATATTAAAACACAACAATCCATGTGGTGCTGCCTGGTCTGATGAAGGCGTATTAGATGCTTTGACCAAGGCTTATTTCAGCGATAGGATTGCTGCTTTTGGGGGAACAGTGGTTACAAATAGCCCCATTAATAAAGATGCTGCTGAATTTATTAATAAATATTATTTTGAAGTAATTGCTGCCCCAGAATATGAAGAAGGAACTCTAGATATTTTAAAACAAAGAAAAAACTTAAGAATACTGAAAATTGAGGGACTGTCAAATCTTGAAAAGCTAGTAAATGAACCATTTTTGGACATAAAATCCTTGGTTGATGGCGGTATGATTCTGCAGTTTTCTTTTAGAAATAAAATACTTGGCCCTGAAAATTTTTTACCTGCACAAGCCACTAAAGATGGAGATACCATTGTTGCTAGACAACCAACCAAAAAAGAATTTGAAGACCTAGTATTTGCATGGGCCGTAGAGGCCGGGGTTACCTCCAACTCTGTTCTCTTTGTCAAAGATGGTGCCACAGTAGCCATAGGTACTGGGGAACAGGATCGGGTTGGTTGTGTGGACTTGACCATACACAAGGCATATGTAAAATATGCTGATAGGTTGACATATGAGAAAACAGGATTGTCCTTTTACGAACTCAGGCAAAAGGCGAGAATAGATAGCAAACACAGAGACATTTTAGAAGAAATAAACCACCAGGTACAACAAGAGAGGGGTGGACTCCCAGGTTCAGTCATGGTCTCTGATGGATTCTTCCCCTTTAGAGATGGTGTGGATCTAGCAATTGAACAGGGGGTCATAGCCATTGCCCAGCCTGGAGGCTCATTAAATGACTATGAGGTCATAAAGGCAGTTAATGAAGCAACTCCACAGGTTGCAATGGTATTTACAGGACAGAGATCATTTAAACATTAATAAAATACTAACTTTGATAGCAGGGAATACTTTTTAGATATTCCCTGCACAAAAATAAGGCCTTAGGAATTGTGACTAACCAATTAAATTTAAAACCAGGGTGTATAGTTGAATACCTGCATTCAAATCAATTGAATATAGGGAGTGTTTTATCCACAGAAAAAAACTTGACCATAGTAACTCAACAAAACAGGACCATTAGAATCACCAAAAGCCGCATACTGCCGTGGATTGGGCCATATCTTGACCATGATTCAGTCCGTCAAGAGATCTTAGATAAAATGCAGGCAATTAATACACAGAGGGAGAAAATAAAATCTCAAATAATCACAGAGGAAATCTGGCAATTGGTCCACGAGGAAATGGAGGAATGCTCTGTTCATTGGTTGGCAGAACTTTTGTGGGAGACACCTGATTCTAACCAGGTAGCAGCCCTGGGCAGGGCACTGGTACAAGACAAGATCCATTTTAAATTTTTGAATCCCAATTTTAAAATATTTTCTCCAGAAATAGTTGAAAACAAAATTAAAGAATTAAAACGAGCTGAAACAGAAAGAAAATTAATTGATACTGGGAGAAAATTTTTCAATATCCTATGGGAAAAAAGGCAAAATCCAAAGGTAGAACTACCAGAGTTAGAAGATGACATTAAAAATGAACTGGTACTTTTTTTAAAAAAGGGGATTGCCAGTCCAGATAATAAGTCCTTTCAAAATAAATGGAAAAAACTTACCCAGGATATTCCAGATACGCCCCACCTCCCTCTTATTTTGGCGCAGACATGGAAACTTGTACCAAAACACTATAACTACCTTCTAGATCAATGTGATTATAAATGGGGTAATGAGTGGTGTGAAAAATTCAAAGAAGATGTTCAACAAATTAAGGACAATTTTTACACATCACAACGGGCCCCAGAAGATATACCCTTTATTTCAATTGATTCAGCTTCCACTAAAGATATAGATGATGCCTTTTACATTGAGGGAACAGAAGAAACAGGATATACATTATATTTGGCCTTTGCTTACCCTATTTTAGGCTGGAAATTTGAAACTGAATTAGATAAAGAGGTCTGTAAAAGAACTTCAAGCTTATACTTACCAGAAGGCACCTCTCATATGTTGCCTGAAGAGTTAGGGATAGATTTATTTAGCCTCCACGCCAAAGATATAAAACCAGGCCTTATAATCAAAATTGATTTTTCTTCTTCTGGCACCATTAAATCTTATGAACTAAAAAAATCATGGATCAAAGTGGCATATAACCTAACTTACAAGGAAGTGGAGAGACTAATAGAAGAAAAAAAAGATTCCAAATTAATAAGCGCTTACAGGATAGCTAAGAGGCTCAGAGAACAAAGACTTGATAAGGGTGCAGTGATAATTGAAAGGCAGGAGCCAATAATTGTCTTGACCCCTACCCAAGATGACTATGAAATAAGTTTAATGCAACCAAATCCCTCCCCAAATGCCCAGCTAATAGTATCAGAATTTATGATCCTTGCAAATTCAATTGCTGCTAAGTGGGCACAAGCTAATGAGGTCCCACTTATATTTCGCAGCCAAGACATATCCCTTCCAAAGGAAACAAGTGGCATTTGGAAAGATCCAGTGAAGATTTATGGGATAATAAAGCTCCTTAGTGCAACTACTATTGAAACAATCCCCAGATCCCATGCCTCATTGGGCACAGAAGGATATGCTCCAATAACATCTCCTTTAAGACGATATATTGATTTTTTAAATATGGCGCAAATAGATAGGGTGTTATGCGGTTCTGCCCCCTGGCCAAAAGAAAAACTGGAATCTATGTTGCCTTACTTAAATGTAAGGTTGCAAGAAGCCACAAAAATACAGAAATTTAGGACTAGATACTGGAAGTTGCTATATCTAAAAAGATATAGTAAAAAGAGAAATTGGCAGGCTATAGTAGTAGACAAGGACCCCCAATGCTACACAATGATACTGCCAATTGAGCAACTACTGCTCAAAGTACCCCATAACTTGTTCAAAAAAGAAGTATTCTTAGGGAAAAAATTTTGGCTGAGGTTTAATAAAATAGATCCATTAAACAACATAATAAAAGTACAAAAAGTGGAGGAAGATGAATGGAAAAATTAATTGCTCAACTAATCTGGATCGGTGTTTCCTACCTTATTGGCTCCATACCATTTGGCCTAATTATAGCAAAATCAAAACAGGGAATAGATTTAAGAGATGTTGGAAGCGGAAACATAGGTGCGACAAATGTGGCAAGGACATGTGGATTTTTTTACGGTGTGTGCACCTTTTTATTAGACATGTTGAAAGGAATAATACCTGTTGCTATTGCATTTAAATTGTCCACAAATTCTATATTTATCTCCCTAACAGCCCTTTCTGCTATAATAGGACATATGTATTCTGTTTTTCTAAATTATAAAGGTGGGAAAGGAGTTGCAACCACAATAGGCATCTACCTTATATTAAATTCATGCGCTTTAATTATCTCTGTTATTATCGCACTTTTAATAATCTATCTAACAGGATATGTATCCCTGGGATCAATAATCCTTGTCATGATTATGCCCATTTTCATGCTATTTCAAAAAGGGTTCATTTACTTTTTGCTTTCACTCATAATCATGTTACTTGTGATAAATAAACACAGAGAAAATATTGTTCGAGTCTTAAAAGGACAGGAAAATACATGGAAAAAGAAGAATTAACTACTCTAGAAATTACCACCCAAAAGGGGTCAATTCAACTAAAAAAAGGGGAAAATGTCAGTGCTGTATTGGCCCCTTTTTCTAATTATAACTATCCCATAAAATTCATAGGAGATATTGAAACAATATCTATTGGTTCATATGTAGGTGAAGACTTAAACCATCCGAAATTCCAAATAACAGATATATTCTGGACACATAATTCTTCTACACAAATAATTGTCTTGGATCTAATGGCCTTGGCGGATGTCTATTTAGACAAAAAAAATAGATACCTGGTGTGGAAAAACACCTATACTCTGGCAAGAATAACACTTAGTGACAAGGGATTTATAGGAGAAAGAGAGGATTTAAGCGGACCCATTATTGAAGAAATAATTAAAAACCAATTGCCAATATCTCTATGTCTTGAGACCACTATTCCCGATAACTATTATTTGCTATTAAATGTTTTAACAGAAATGGCCTTTTTAAAAAAAGTTGACTTAATAATCACCACTGGAGGAACTGGGGTAACTGAAAGGGATATAACTCCAGATGCAACAGAAAAAATAATTGAGAGAAGGCTATGGGGATTTGAGCACGCAATATTCTCTGAAGGCCTGAAAAAAACAAAACACGCAATAATTTCCAGGGCAATTTGCGGGATAGCGAAGCAATCATTAATAATAAATTTACCTGGAAGTAAAAAGGCTGTACTAGAAAACCTATCCACTATATTACCGGCCCTTAGACATACCCTTGACAAGATAAAAAATGATCCAACAGAATGTGGAAAATAAATTCCTTCCTAAAAATTTACAGGAATATCTTGAAAATACTGTTATAAAAATATGCATATTTCGTCTTATTGTATTTATTGTACTATCTTTGCCTATATTAATAGTAAACATTGAAAATTTTCAGTTTACACATTCTATATCAAAACTATTTGAACACAAAGATATTCTGGGTTTTATTCTAAGTGGACTCTTTTTTACTCTTTTTTTTATAGTAACATGGCGTTTTTTTTCTAATGTCATTTTATTTTTTAGACTACAACTTATTACCGATATAATACTTGCCACTTATTTTTTACTCATAACTGGTGGTATATCATCCAATGGAAGTTTTTTATTTCTTGCAATAGTATTCTTATATGGAAGAATTCTTGGTAAAAAGACACTTACATACACATTTTTATCCATTTTATTAATTTTTTTAATTATTACCATACTCCAATTAAAAGGAGTTAATATATTTAATTTAAAAACTCTTAATACACATATGGCCCTTTATTATAATTCTCTACAGATATCAGCTCTTTGCTTAATTGTTCTTCTTGTAAGGATGGGGGAGTCAAGGGAAGATGTCCTACTAAGAGAAATTGCCAAACAAAAAGATGCCCTAAACAAGGCCAATATACTGAAAACTAAAGTATTCGATTGGATAAATAGTGGTATTATAGTTTTAGATAAACATGGTAATATTGAAAGCATAAACAAGATGGGTGCAAAAATTTTAAATATTCATGATACATATGTCCTAACAAAACCATTAAAAAAAGTTTTTTATCCCTTTTATGAAATATGGAATAAATGGGATAAAAAAGACTTAACTAGAAGGGAAGTCAAAGACAAAGGACGTATCCTTGGAGTAACCCTCTCTAAAACACCCAATAATGGAGGTTATTTAATTATTTTCTCAGATATAACCAAAATAAAGGGGCTTGAGCAAAGGGTTGTTCAAATGGAAAAGTTGGCTGCTATTGGTGAACTTGCTGCAGGACTTGCACATGAGATAAAAAATCCCCTATCTGGCATAAAAGGCTCTTTACAACTTATCAATAAAAGTGAACTCACAACAGAACAAAAACAAAGACTAAATAAGGTAATATTTAGGGACATAGAGAGACTGGATAATTTGCTAAAGGACTTTTTATATTTTGCAAGGCCAAAGGAGCCTGAGAGAGAGGAAATAGATTTAGAAAATTTTTTGAATCAACTAATTTTTCATATAAAGCTCACAAATCCCGAGGTAGAAATAAAACTCACACCTTCAATAAAAGGTAAAAAAATAATTTGGGACCAGGACCAATTAAAACAGGTTCTCTATAACCTTCTTTTAAATAGTATCCAGGCAATGGAAAAAACAGAAAAAAAACAAATTGTTATAGGATGTGGTAGGGACAAATTTAACAATTTTATGATCTTTGTTCAGGATAAAGGAAAAGGGATAGATAAAGATCACGTAAAAAAAATATTCAATCCTTTTTTCACAACAAAGCCAAAAGGCTCAGGCCTTGGACTTTCCATTGCTCAGCGCCTCTGTAAACAAAACAATTGTTGGCTGGAGATAAAAAACAGGCGAGGCAGTGGGGTAGTTGCAAAGATATATTTAAACAAACAAGTTGGAGGATAAGTTGTTTGTCGCAGACTTACATATACATTCCAGGTACTCCCGTGCAACCAGCAAAAGTCTCACCATAAGGAAACTGGCAGCATGGGGAGTAGTAAAGGGAATTGATGTGATCGGCACTGGTGATTTTACCCATCCTGGATGGATGGAGGAGATAGAAGAACATCTATACCAGGGGGAAGATGGACTTTTACATCTAAAGGATACATCAAACCTTGAGAAAGAAATAGAAATCCCTTTAGAATCAAAGATAGATCCAAAAGTATCTTTTATACTCACCACAGAGATTAGTTCAATATACAAAAAGTCAGGTAAGGTCCGAAAAATTCACAACCTCGTGGTTATGCCAAGTATTGATGCAGCCAAAAAATTTAACAAGAAACTTGCCCAAATAGGCAATCTAGAATCTGATGGCAGGCCTATTTTGGGCCTTGACTGCGAGCATCTCCTTGAAATGGTCTTGGAGACCCACGATAAGGCCTATTTGATCCCAGCTCACATATGGACCCCCTGGTTTTCACTCTTTGGCTCAAGATCTGGTTTTGACTCAATATTTGAGTGTTTTGGATCTCTCACAAATGAGATCTTTGCCCTTGAAACTGGCCTATCATCGGACCCACCAATGAATTGGCTATGGAGTGAGCTGGACAGATTTTACCTTGTATCAAACTCTGATGCACATTCAGGAGCAAAATTGGGAAGAGAGGCAAATCTCTTTAAAGGAGAGCTCTCTTACTACACCATATACAATGCACTCAAATACAGGACAGGTGATTTCTTGGGAACAATAGAATTTTTCCCAGAAGAAGGTAAATATCACCTTGATGGGCATAGAAAATGTGGAGTTGTCCTTGATCCTGCTAAGTCCATTGAACTCAATAATATTTGTCCAGTGTGCAAACAACCCCTTACCATTGGGGTGATGCACAGAATTATATCTTTGTCTGATAGACAAAGGCCTAAAAAGCCCCCTCATGCACCTGATTTTCACTCACTTATCCCCCTCCCAGAAATAATTTCTGAAATCATAAAAAAAGGCCCAAACACAAAGGCTGTTTATAAAATATATGCGTCCCTTATTAAAGAATTTAGATCAGAAATCAACATCCTCATGCATGTACCTACTGATGATTTAAGAAAGTTTTCTCAAAAGCTTGCCATTGGGATAGACAAGATGAGAAAGGGAGAAGTGCACAAAGAACCTGGATTTGATGGTCGATATGGAAAGATTTCCATCTTTGTGCACAACAGAGATAAACAGCCTTCCAAAAAAAGCGAGTTAATCATACAAAAAAATGAAACCTCTTCTGAAAAATCTAATTTAGAATTTAATAAAGAACAGCTTGAAGCAATTTATACAGAGAAGACTCCATGTCTGGTAATTGCAGGGCCAGGAACAGGAAAAACCAGGACCATAATTGGAAGGACTATACACTTAATAAAAGACAAAAAAGTATTACCAGAAAAAATCTTGATACTCACCTTTACCACTGCTGCATCTTTGGAACTGCAAAATAGACTTAGTAATCATAAAGGAATTTCTCTCCCCAAAATATCAACAATACACAGCCTTGGATATGAATTCTTAAAAAAAGAATTAGGATATGATCCTATTATCCTCAGTGAAATGGAGGCAAAGACCCTATTTTTGCAAGGAGCTAAAAGTGAACTTTGGGATAGATATCTATTTGAGCGGGAAAAAATGCTTCCAATAACTTCATCAAAACTCCACGAAAAATACAGCATCCTCAAAAAAGATAAGGGAATTTTTGATTATACTGACCTTGTTGAATTTTTAGTAACTTACCTAAAAGATAAGAAAAAAGCCAAAGATATTTATTTTGAACATGTATTGGTAGATGAGATACAGGACCTTTCCCCCATTCAGATTGAGGCTATAAAACTCTTACTTTCCAGAGATGGAACGGGATTTTTTGGAATTGGTGATCCCAATCAGGCAATATATTCTTTTAGAGGAGGCGTAAGAGACATAATATCCACACTTAAAAAGACCTATCCTCATCTAAAAATTATGTCCCTTAAAAAAAATTATCGCTCAGCACAAAAAATTATTGAGTTGTCCACTCCTTTAATTCAATTTGGTAAGCCCACTGTCTCTACTACTAGAAATAAGGGAGAGATATATTTATACACTGCCCCCACTTCTACTATGGAGGCCACGTGGATTGCAAAACAAATCAAAAAATTAATAGGTGCTACATCTCATATGGAGGCAGATCTAGGCAAGACAGGACAAATTTCCCCTTCTGATATAGCAGTACTTGTTAGGTTTAAAGCACTAATTCCACAAATAAAAAATAGTCTTGATAAAATTGGTATCCCATGTTCTACTCCAGAAGAGATGAATTTCTATGAAGATCCAGCAATGGAAAAATTTCTACAACTAATTATCACTTCTCTTTTAAACACTGGCCCTTTTAAGGCAATAGATATGTCCAATTTAAAAGAGATTGAAAAAAGAGCAAAAGAGATGGACATATTTGACTCCATATTTTTCACATCCCCAAGCTATAAAAAATTTAAATCAAAATTTAAGGAACTTGGCGATATAAACAAATTACTTAACTGGATAGCCCTGCAAAAAGAATATGATACAATATCCAAAAAAGCGCAAAAGGTATGTCTAACAACAATCCACGCATCCAAAGGACTTGAATTTGAAGCAGTGTTTTTACCAGCCCTGGAGCAAGACATAATTCCTTTTTGCAAGGAAGCATTTTCAACAGGTAAAAGATCCGTATCAGATGCAAATTTAGTTAAAGCTCAACGTTCAATGTTCAATGTTCAACGTTGTAAAGGTTCTTTATCAGATGCAGATTTAAAGGAAGAAGAGCGACTCTTGTTTGTTGGCATAACCAGGGCCAAGTCTAAATTATTTTTGAGCTACGCTGAAAAAAGAACTATTTTTGGCAAGAAAATAATTTCAGCTATTTCTCCATTTCTAAAAAAACTTAGACTTGATAACGCCATAAAAATAAAGGCCAAACTCAAAAAAAGAAAAAAAATTGTGGATACATCCCTTACATAATTTTAGTCTAATAAAAAACAAGTAATTAAAAAAGTTATGCATAAATTAAAAATAGGCACAACATCTTTTGTGTTTCCTGACACCATTTTTGAAAACTGTAAAAAACTACAGCACCTAGTTGACGAAGTTTCCATTGTAATGTTTGAAACCAAATCATGTCTTAATTACACAGTTAAAGATCTACCCTATGAGCTTAAAAATTTTGACCTAACATACAACATTCATCTGCCCCTGGACCTTGAGTGGCAAAAAGGAGTATCTTACGTAGTAGAAGATATTGCCAGGCTAATAGATAAGACCTTATTTTTAGCTCCAACATCATATGTACTCCATCCCCCATCCCCAAAAAATATTTTTGTTGATTTTGTTGAAAATGCCCAAAAAAGAAATTTACCTCTAAATAAATTTCTCATAGAAAATGTCAAAGAAAATGATTTAACAGACATCTGGGATATTGTGCAAAACACACCTATTAATGTGTGTCTGGACATAGGCCATTTAATTGAATACAATCAATTTAATATGTTAAATCTTGATAAAATTTTTCAAAAAATAAATATGTTGCACTTGTATACGCCCAAAAAAGGAATTCACAAATCCTTAGCACTCCTTGATAAAAAAGGTCTTGAGATCTTAAAAAGAATATTGATAAAGATATATCCAAAGTCTTCTCAAATCACATATATCTTAGAGGTGTTTAATTTTAAAGACCTTTTAACTTCCCTTGACTTTTTCAAGTCATTGTGTAGGGAAATCTAGAAAGGGGAAATTCCCAGGATTATAATTATGTCTTATTTTAGAAAATTAAATCAAAAATTGGAGCAGCTCAATGAGCTCCTAAATAAAAAACAGAGATGGCTGATTTTATGCGTTGCAGACCCAGACGCTATGGCATCAGCTATGGCCTTGAAAAAAATACTGGTTAGAAAGGTAGAAAGCGTTGGCATGGCAATGGTAAATGAGGTAAGTAGGCCAGATAATCTGGCCATGATAAAGTATCTAAAAATACCTATCCAAAAATTAACACCCCCTCTTGCTGCTCAATACGACAAGTTCGCACTTGTGGATTCTCAACCCCATCACAACCCTGAGTTTTCAAATTTTAAATTCAGTATTGTTATAGACCATCATCCAATCTCAAAGGAAAACCCTGTAGAAGCAGACTTTGTAGAGCTCCAACCAGAATATGGTGCAAATTGTACAATACTGACAGAATTTTTATACAATTTAAAGCTCAAACCTGGACGACTTTTAGCCACTGCCCTGCTCTATGGGATAAAGACAGATACCCATAGTTTTGAAAACAATTTCCATGATGCTGATATGCGCGCATTCAGGTATTTAAGTAAGCTTGCCCATCAAAATCTCTTGCGAAAAATAGTTCGCAGTGAATACAAATTAGAGTGGCTAAAATATTTTTCCCAGGCATTAAAAAAAGTGCGGGTGATTGGCGATGGACTCACTGTATTTATGGGTGAGGTGGATTCTTCTGATATTTTAGTTATCTTAGCTGACTTTTTCATGAAGATTCATGATATTTCCTGGGACATTGTAATTGGCATTTGCGATGGCAAACTAATCGCAATTTTCAGGGGAGATGGGATAAAACACCATATGGGGAATCTTGCAAAAAAACTCTTTGGTGATGTTGGAAGTGCTGGGGGTCACAAGGCAATGGCCAGGGCTGAAGTAGAGATGGAAAAAATAAATGAACACCCCCAACAATTTTTGTGGGACAGGATGGAAGGATGTAGTATTATAAAAAAACTCAAGAAAAAAGAAAAAAATGAAAGGGATCTCTCAGAAACTTAATTTATCACAACCTCCCATTTATCTAATAGATGGATCATCTTATATTTATCGTGCATATTATGCATTCACTGATTTAAAGACCAAAGATGGATTTCCAACAAATGCATTGTTTATTGTTCTGCGGTTACTCTTAAAGGTCTTAAAACAAGAAGAACCCAAATATGCATGCTTTGTTATTGACGGAAAAGGACCAACCTTTCGCCACAAGATAGATACCCAATACAAGGCCAACAGGCTAAAAATGCCTGAACCCTTGAGCCAGCAGATCCCTCCTATTCTTGAAGGGGTAAATTTATTGGGAATAAACACAGTGGTGGCAGAAGATTTTGAAGCTGACGACTATATTGCGTCTATGTGTGAATTATTTAAAAAAGATATGCCAGTTATAATAGTTGGGTCAGACAAAGATCTATTCCAACTCTTAGACCACAATGTATTTATCTGGGATCCATCAGGTAAGCAAGAAAAGATATTAACCTCAAAAGAATTTATTAAACAAAAGGGATTTTCACCCAAGTCATGGCCTTTATATCAAGCATTTATTGGAGATAGTAGCGATAATATAAAAGGAGTACCAGGCATAGGGCCAAAAACAGGACTTACAATAATAAAGAGATTTTCTACTATAGACGAAATATTTAATAATCTAGATAAACTTCCCCCTAAAATACACAAAAAGCTAATGAATCAAAGGGAAAATGTAGAAAGATTTCTGGAACTCACCACATTAAAAAAAGACGTACCTATCTCAACTGACCTTAATTTTTATAAAGTAAAGAAAAAAGATGTAGAAAAACTCAGACCATTTCTGGAAAAATATGAATTCTATAGCCTTATAAAAGAATTAGACCTAAAACAAAACAAAACTATATTCCAAAAGGACTTGAATACAAATCCCACAAAAATCCAGATACAGGAATTTAAACAAAGGGTAGAAGGAGATGTTATTGCTGTATCTATAAATAAATCTTTTAGGGTTGCAACCAAAAAATATGAATGTTCTGTTACAAATAAAAAAGATATTTTAAAAATAATAACTAAAGCCAAAAAGGTTTATATTGCTTCAATAAAAGACCTTATCTATAAACTTGAAAAACATGATATTTCTTTAACCAACCTATTTGATTTATCATTAGGAGCATATTTAATAGACCCAGAACTACGAGACTACTCTTTAAAAAGTCTTGCCTCAAAATTCTTACCAAACAAAAATATAGAATCTGGGGGTGGGACAATAATTGATATTGGAGAATATATCTTTGATTTATTAAAAGAAAGTGGCCTCTTTGATTTGTATGAAGAAATAGAAAGGCCCCTTGTTCCAATCCTTATCTCCATGGAGAAAAATGGGGTCAAGATAGACAAACAAAAGTTTATGGATTTTCTAAATGAAGTGCAAACTGAGTTAGAAAAATTAACAAAAAAAATTTATTTGTACGCAAAAGAAGAGTTTAATATAAGGTCTAGTAAACAACTAGCCCATATTCTCTTTAAAAAAATGGGGCTAAAGCCAGGTAAAAAGACCCCTAAAGGGGATTTTTCAACAGCTAGTGAGGTCCTGGAATCAATAAAAAATCAGCATCCAATCATAGAGGATATCCTAAAATACAGGAAATTAGAAAAACTTAGATCAACGTATTTAATACCACTTCCTGATCTAGCAGACAAAAATTCCAGGATACACACCACCTTTAATCAGTTAGCTACTGCAACAGGAAGGCTTTCTTCATCAAATCCAAATTTGCAAAATATTCCCATAAAGGGCGAGTTTGGGCCAAAGATGAGGTCCTGTTTTATTCCAGAAAATGGCAATGTCATGATTTCTGCAGACTACTCACAAATTGAACTCAGGGTACTTGCACATCTTTCAAAAGACCCATATCTGGTCAATGCATTTTTAAATAACATGGATATACATGCCTCCACTGCTGCTGCCCTTTTTGACAAATCTCCTGAGCAAGTTACAAGGGATGAGAGGAGGCGGGCAAAGACAATAAATTTTGGCCTTATCTATGGTATGGGTCCTAAAAAACTCTCAAACGAACTTGGAATCTCCATAACAGAGGCAAAAAAATTTATAGAAAAATATTTTAGCAAATTAACTGGGGTAAAAAGATTTTTTGAACAGGTAGAAATTGAGGCAGAAAAGAATCTTTATGTTACCACACTTTGTGGAAGGAAAAGGCACTTGCCAAATATTAATTCCAGAAATAACAATCTGGTATCCCAGGCAAAAAGGATAGCGATTAATACAAAGATTCAAGGTAGTGCTGCAGATATTATAAAACTTGCTATGATAAAGATTGCCAATAACAAGGACCTTAAAAATATGGGGGCTAAGCTCCTTTTACAGATCCACGATGAACTCTTATTTGAATGTCCAAAAAACCATGGACAAGATGCTGCTACAATTATTAAAGAAATCATGTCATCAGTTTGGGAATTACAAGTCCCTCTTGTGGTTGATATTGGCATTGGAGAAAACTGGGCAGAGGCACATTAATAGTGGTATAGTGGTGTATTGGTATAGTGGTTAGTGGTGTATTGGTATAGTGGTGTATTGGTATAGTGGTTAGTGGTATAGTGGTATATTGGTGTATTGGTATAGGGGGATAGTGGTTAGTGGTTATTCACCACTACACCAATACACTAATACACTAATACACCACTACACCAATACACTAATACACCAATACACCAATATACCAATATACCAATACACTAATACACCAATGCACAAAGAAGGAGAGTAGTTAAAATGTATTGCAAATATAGACTACTTACACCTGGACCTACCATGATCCCTCAAGAGATTGAACTGGCAATGGCAAAACACGTGATACACCACAGAAAAGAAGAATTTAGATCTATAATGAGTAAGCTCCAGGAAAAACTAAAACTCCTTTTTGGAACAAAAAATGAAGTATTAATCCTATCCTCATCTGGAACAGGTGCAATGCAGGCAGCTGTCTATAATTTATTTAATAGAGGAGAGAAAGTAATTGTCATCCAGGGTGGAAAATTCGGTAAAAGATGGCATGAAATAGCAAAAATAAAGGGTTTAGATGTTATTTTAATGGAAGTCCCATGGGGAGAGGCTGTAGATATAGATAAATTACACACATTAATAAAAAGAAATAAAGACATATCTGGAATACTTGTACAGGCATCAGAGACATCAACAGGGGTATTACATCCAGTAGAGGAGATTGGTAAATTAACTAAAGATAAAAATATATTGTTGGTTGTTGATGGCATATCAGCAGTTGGCATCTCTCCTCTACCAATGGATAAATATCACGTAGATTGTCTTATAACAGGCTCCCAAAAGGGGTTAATGGTCCCTCCAGGGTTGTCACTAATTAGTCTGAGCAATAAGGCATGGGAAAAGGCAAAAAATGTAAAAAGGGAGGATTTTTATTTTTACCTCTTAGGAGAGAGAGAAAAGATTAAAACAGGCCAAAATTTATACACATCCCCTGTAAATCTTATTTATGGTCTAAAGGCTTCTATGGAGATATTATTTAAAAAGCCCTTACAAGAGACTTATAAAAAATATTGGGCACTTACCCAGATGACCAGATGGGGAGTAAGTGCTTTAGGGCTTGAGTGTTTTGCAAAGAAAAATTATACATGGGGACTTACCAGCGTAAAACTACCTCAAGGAGTAGATGGACAAAAATTGGTTAAGTATCTGGCTGAAAAATTTAATTTATATATAGCTGGAGGTCAGGACCATCTAAAGGGCAAGATAATAAGGATAGGCCACATGGGGGATGTGGATTTTGGAGATATACTTTTTGCCCTATCTGCCATCTCTTCAGCTCTAAAGACCTTATATAATCTTACTCCAAAAACTCCAGATTTTCTAGAACAGGCGTTTTCTAAGCATCAGGAAGGTATTGTAAATGGGTATCCAGGGATGGAGTAAAAAACTACAGAGTGGATTTTGAAAGACAGATCGCTGTTCATTTGACAGCATCTCACATGATCCATGCTTAACAGGTAAGATATTTTTTTTAGCTTCTCTTTATTAACTCGGAGGGTTAGAGAAATTGTTTGAGGAAATTGATAAATGATACAACCATATAAACCTCAACAGCTGCCACTTGATTTTATTGACTGGGGCTCTCATGTTGACCTCATAGCACGAGCAAATGCAGCCCTTGCACGCTATGATGGAATGCTCGAGGCAATGATAAATCCTACTCTTTTGTTATCACCACTGACTACCCAAGAAGCGGTACTGTCCTCACGCATAGAAGGCACACAGGCTACATTGGAAGAGGTTCTAGAATTTGAAGCAGACCCAAAATGCAAGATAGAACCTTCTAAATACGCAGATATCCAGGAAATTATCAACTACCGAAAAGCAATGAATCATGCTGTGGCTCTGCTGAAAAACAAAGCGCTTTGCCTTAATCTAATAAAAGAACTTCACGCGATTCTCCTGGATAGTACCAGGGGAGCAAATAAGGCCCGCGGTGAATTCAGACGGATTCAGAACTGGATAGGTCCTCCGGGTTGTTCAATTGAAGAAGCTACCTTTATTCCGCCATCTCCGGATATTTTGCCTCAGGCTATCGATAACTGGGAAAAATACATCCACTACCACGAAAAAGAACGGCTGGTTCAACTGGCTATTGTCAAGGCTCAGTTCGAACTAATCCATCCATTCCTTGATGGAAACGGAAGGATAGGGAGAATGCTGGTTCCCTTGTTCCTCTACGAAAAGAACCTTCTCTCACAGCCCATGTTTTACGTGAGCGCTTATCTTGAACGTAATAGGCAACAATACTACCATACGTTAAATCTCATATCAGAAAAGAATGATTGGAACGGTTGGATTAGTTTTTTCCTTACAGCAATTATTGAACAAGCCAAAGAAAATACCCGTAAGGCTAGGGCCATCATTGAACTTTACGAGGAGATGAAGGAGAAAGTGCCTGCAATTACTAGGTCCAAGTATGCTATTAAGGCCATAGATACCCTTTTTGATCGTCCTCTTTTTAAGAGCACGGATTTTATTCGACATTCCGGGATTCCCAAAGACAGCGCTTTCCGAATACTTAGCGAGCTCAAAAAAGCAGGAATTATACGCGCACTGAGGGAAAGCAAGGGTCGCAAGGCTGCCATTTGGGTATTTTACCATGTGATTGAAATTACGGAGGATCTACGTTGAGTTGGATGAAATCCATTTAAATAACATTATGTCGCATAAATAAAAAAATATGCGATACAAATTGATTTAAATTGCATCTATGCGAAACAAAAAGAGCACCACGATCTTACTTTTTTGGGATATTAAAATTACAAAATTTTCTCATAAAAAGGCCCTTAAAAATCCATTTTATGATGAACAAATGGAATTCCAAATCAATTTTAGAGGATGAGGTTAACCACTGTTTTGCTGGGTTTATATTGACAGCTAATCCCTAACATTAAACCAAAAGAGGAGGTATAAAATGGAACAAGTACTTAAAAACTTAACATTAGATTTTTTTGGACAGGGAAAGCATAAAATATCACCTGAAAAATTTTTTGAAATTGAAAACGGATTTCTATTGGATGTTAGATCAAAAGAAGAAGCAGCTTCTATTTCCATAAAAATGGAAGTTCATCCTAACATTGAATCTAAAAACATACCTGTAAATGAAATTCCAGACAGGATTGATGAAATTCCAAAGGAAAAATTAGTCGCAGTTTTCTGTTCAGGAGTAGTTAGAGCAGCCATTGTATATGCTTATTTACTGTCAAAGGGATTCTCGAATGTCCGTATTCTCGAAGGTGGATATCCTGCATTAACTGAAGCACTAAAACCTGGAAAAGTACTGAAGGTCCTAAGACGTTAGGAGGTTTTTTAGATGTCAAATTTAATTATAGTAAGTTTCTTTATTTTTATTGTAGCTGTAACTATGACAATGGTTGGCAAAGGTGGTGGAAATTTTTATGTTGTAATTCTGGCAATGGCCAACATTCCTATGCACGAAGCAGCGACAACGGGCCAGTTTATTCTTTTCTCAGCTTCTGTTGCAGCAATGATTATTTTTCAGAAGAATAAATCTGTATCGTGGATGTTGGCTATTTTAATCGGAACATTAACAGCTTTGTCGGCACTTGGAGGAGGATATTTTTCTTATTTATTCAGTGGGTTTTCATTAAAGTTGATATTTGCTGTTATGCTATTTATTGCCGGAGTATTAATGCTAATCCCTGTTTCAGAAAATAAAGCCAGTGCAAAAAACAAACATTTCGGAATCATAAATATTAAGTCTGGTGATAAAATATATAGTGTTAACTTATGGATTGCATTACCGATCACTCTTTTAACGGGTTTTGGTTCCGGGATGGTTGGTGTATCAGGGGGATCTTTTTTGGTTCCTTTGATGGTATTAGCTTGTGGACTACCGATGCATACAGCAGTTGGAACTGCATCCACATTAATAGCGGCAACTGCTTTTATGGGTTTTATAGGACATGCTATTCAGGGAGATTTTAATCCACATTATGCTATCCCATTAGCTTTTGTTACAATTATAGGTGGAATTATAGGTGGAAAATTTTCTTTGAAGTCGAAGCCTAAAAATTTGAAGAAGCTTTTTGCCTATACAAATTGGATGGCAGCCCTTTTTATGATTTTTAATGCATTTCATACGAAAGGAATA
>NZ_JBMYBT010000127.1:0-9011 GCF_053993635.1 Desulfothermus sp.
AGATCGAAATTACTACAAATCCCACAACTCCACCTAATATTAATATGAGTATTGGTTCAAGTAATGAAGTTGCAATACTTAATTTTGAAGATATTTCTTTTTCTAATCTATCTCCAATTTTAAGTAAAAGTGCATCAAGTCTTCCAGATTTTTCTCCAGCACTGACCATCTGAATAATATATGCTGGAAATAACATAGTATTTTCCATAGCATCTTTTAGATTTTTACCTTGACTTACATCTTTTATTATTTTTTCAATTGAATTCTGATAAATGGTATTTTGAGAAACACCTTTAACTATGTGTAAAGAATTAATTAAGGGAAGTCCATTTTTAAGTAGCATTCCAAGTATATTTGAGAATCTTGATAAGATTATTTTTTTGTATATATCTCCAATAATCCATACAGAGAATAAATATTTATCTATTTTAGGCTTAAGTTTAGTATTAGTATATAGGTATTTAAATAAAAATATTGTGAAAATTGGTAAAAGTATTATTATTATCCAAAAAGACCTGAAAAAAGAACTTATGCATAATAATATTTTAGTTGGTAAAGGTAAAGCTTGATTTAATTCTCCAAAGATCATTGTTATCTTAGGTACAACAAAGCTAAGTAAAAATATAACCACCATAATCCCAACTATTAATATAAACATGGGATATACAATAGCTGTAATTATTTTTCTCTTAAAATCAGCTGAGTTTTCAAGTAAATTTGCGATTTCCTCTAAAACTACATCTAGAGATCCAGACGACTCTCCAGCCTCTATCATGGCAATAACAGATGCTGGAAATAGTTTTGGAAAATTAGAAGAGGCTTTCGCAAATGACATACCTCCTTTGATATCTTCTAGGATCTGCATCATGGATCTTTTTAAATAGCTATTTTTAACCTGGGAAATAGTGGATTTTAGCGATAGATCCAGGGGAAGTCCCGACGAAATGAGTGTAGCTAGGTGTCTCATACAGTAGACAAATTCCATTCCACCTTTTCTAGTCAAAAGTCCAGTAAAGGAAATGGATTTTGTTGCGTCCTCTGTTTGTTCTTTTTCATTGGTACTGAAAATTTCTGTTGGGTATAGGCCTTGTGCCTTGATGTTGTCCCTGGCAGCCTTTAGGTTAGGACCGCTTATTACTCCCTTTTTGATTTTACCCTTTTTGTCTATGGCTTTGTATTCAAATAAGGGCATAGGTTAGATCCTGCTTATCCTGATGACTTCATCTAAGGATGTTCTTCCCTTTAGAAGTAGATTTTCTATTGCAAACTCTTTTAGGGTCTTCATGCCCATTTCCCTGGCCTTTTGTGAAATTATATTGCTGTCATAGGTGGTAAGCAAAAGGGATTGTATTTGTTTTGTTACGCTCAATACTTCAAATACACCAGTCCTTCCCTTAAATCCCGTACTTATACATTCATCACATCCAATTGGTCTGTATAATTTAATATCCTTTTGTGCGTTAACTCCAATTTGTTTTAATTCTTGGGGAGAAGGGGTGTATTCTTCCTTGCAATTTTCGCATAGGGTTCTAATAAGTCTTTGAGCAATAATAGCCCGCACTGCTGATGACACCAAAAATGGCTCAATACCCATATCAACGAGTCTGGTTATTGCAGAGGGGGCATCATTTGTGTGTAAGGTTGAAAGCACCAGGTGGCCTGTTAAGGCAGCTTGAATGGCTATCTTGGCAGTTTCGCTATCCCTTATCTCCCCAACTAAAATCACATCAGGGTCTTGCCTAACCATGGTCCTGAGGCCTTTGGCAAATGTGAGTCCGATTTTAGGATTTACCTGTGTCTGGCTAATTCCGTTTATCTGATATTCTATGGGATCCTCGATTGTTAAGATATTCTTATCTGGCGTATTTATTTCTTGTAAAGCTGCATAAAGGGTTGTGGTCTTTCCACTACCTGTTGGGCCTGTTACTAGGATTATTCCGTGGGTAATAGTTATTAAGGCTTTAATGTGGGCAAGTAATTCTTCACTTAGTCCTATCTCATCAAGTTTAAGCAATCGTTTGCCCTTTTCCAGTAATCTTAAAACCACCCTCTCCCCAAAAGCTGTGGGCATGGTGGAGACCCTTAAATCTAGAGTCCTGTCTCCCACCTTTATCTCTATCCTTCCGTCCTGGGGAAGTCTTTTTTCTGCAATATTTAATTTAGCCATTACCTTTATTCTGGAAATCACTAGTGGATGTAATTTGGAAGATAATCTAAGTTGATTATACAGCACTCCATCCAATCTATATCTTACGCTGGTGTAGGTCTTGAAAGGTTCAAAGTGGATATCACTTGCCCCAAATCTAACTGCCTGGGTGAGTATTTGATTTACCAGCTTAACAATAGGGGCCTGATCGTGGTCTTCTAATAAGTCAGATATGTCTTCAAGCTCTTTTAATATATCAACAGGATCTTCTTGAACAATGTTCTCTAAAGTATTTTCAAGATCCTGTTCCATCTCTCCATATACGTAATTTATGGAGTCTAAAATTTTTTTTGAAGAACACAATATTGGAATAACTGGTTTATTGAAGAGTGCTGAAATGTCGTTTAATGGTTCAAAGTTAAAAGGATCGTTTATATATACCTTTATATATGAATTATCATCTAATAAAAAAATAGGATATTTCTTTAAATAGTGCATGGGAATCTTTTTTATTATCTCCTGGGCTTTGTCTTTATAATGAATTTCTTCTGTATATTCAATATCTAGCAAAAACGACATTATTTTAAGATATTCTTCTTCTGAAATATCCTGTCCTTTGTATAATAAATTTACATTTGATATTATTTTTTTTAAATTATTTAAGTTAAAATCTTCTTTTGTTTTTAATATTTTCTTATTGTATAATATTTCAATGGCAAAATTTTCAACTAACATGGTTTAAGTAGTTCCTTTTTTAACTAGCCTATTTTAGTATTAATAGTTCTGGAGGATAAATTTTAAAATCTTTTTTTATTGGTTCTACTTTGCCATTTACATCGTATTTTATACTATTTATATATTTCATTTTTTCCTGACTGAGTTTTTTAAATTCTTCGTTTGTCCCCACTATATGAGGCGTTATAAATATCATCAGGTTTTTTTTAGATTTTTTTCTATCTATATTTTTAAAGAGATATCCAAGTATTGGTATATCCCCAAGAAGTGGTACCTTTGTGTTACTGCCACTATCCTGTTCTTCTATTAGTCCTGCAATTACAACTGTGGCACCATTTTTTACCTCCACAGTTGTTTCAGCTGCCCTTTTTTTAGTTATGGGTCTTAAACTAAATGTTGAAGATGTGGTTAGGGTTTCATCAACTCTACTGACTTCCTGGTAAATTTTCATTTTAACAAATCCAGAATCATTTATTTGTGGTGTAACCTTCAAAGTGATTCCAATGTCTTTATACTCAAAGTTGGCATAATCCTGGGTATCCGTTGTTTCTATTTTGGTCTGAAAAGGTCTATTTTCTGCAACTATGACACTTGCTTCTTCGTTTTCCATTACTGTTAATTGAGGGCGGGATATAATATTTACCTGATTTTTGGTAGAAGCTGCATGGATAAGCGACCCTGCATTGTAAAATCTCTCATCAGAGGAGATTACCCCGTCGTTATTTGCATCATAGGTAAAAGGAAAGGATATTATACCAAAGGTGAATGGAGCAAGAGTTGAGATATCTGTGATAGTTTGTTTTACTTCGTCAAAGGTGGTCCCAATGCCTCCATTTATATTCCCCATTAGGAAGCTTTCATGACCTTCTGATCCTATTTTTCCCATTGCCTGCCAATTTATTCCAAAATTAAAACTATTTTCACCACTTACCTCTATTATCATGGCTTCTATAAAGACTTGTTTTCTTGGAATATCCAGCTTTTCTATTATCTTTGATATGGTCTTAAACTCCTCAGGAGTTGACGTTATTATCAGGGAATTGGTGGCCTTATCTGCCACTACTTTAATTTCCCTGGATATTATCTGTTTGGCAACTTTATCTTTACCAGATACCTTTGTGCCAGCAAGTTGCACAAGTACCTTTGCTAGGTCTATTGCACTTGCATTTTTTAGCTTAACCACATGGATATTGCCAGTTCCTTCTGGAGCTGGTTTGTCTAATTTTACTATTAGACCTTCCACTTTGGCAATTATATTAGCAGGGGCTACTACAACTAGAGTGTTTAGCCTCTCATAAGGTATTGCAAGAAATGAAGCCATATTTCCTTTTTTGTTTTCAACACGCATTAAAGATGAAAATAGTTTAGTGAGAATTTCTGCTACATATTTGCTGGAAGTATGCTTTAGGTCAAAGGTCTTAATTACCACCTCTCCCTTTGGTACATCCATACTTTTTACAATTTGTAAAATTTTATGCACATTGGATTCAAAATCGCACACTATCAATATATTGGTTGGCCTATATGTAACAGCCAATCCTGCTCTGGAAATCATATTTACTATGGTTCGTCTAACTTCCTCAGCTGGGGCATATTTTAGAGGAATGACCCGAGTAATAAATCTGTCTGTCCTATTTGTTTTGCCTGTTTCAACGGGATTATATTGCCTCCGTGCGTGTGCAGAGGGAACAATTTTGATTACATATTTTCCAGGAATAGTGGTAAATCCATAAACCTGCAATACTGATTCAAAGACCTTATATACTTCGTCCAAACTCATGGGTCTTGGGCAAATAATGGAAATCTTTCTTGATCCAACATTGGGGTCCAGTACAAAATTTTTGTTTGTAACTTTTCCAATGTACTCGATAAAATTTTTTAATTGCACTTCTTTGAAGTTTATACTTATCTTTACGTCTGAAGCCAGAGTAGCGTTAGGACACAACAAAATGAGTAACACAAAACTGCAAATTAATTTTTTACATGTTTTCTTTACCATGATCCTGATCCTATTTTATTGAATAAGATAATACCTGTCTTTGACCATTTCTTAGAATTTCAAGATCCACATGATCAATATCCTGGACTTTGGAATAAAGCTGCATAATATTATCCATATTTGTCACCTGTTTTCCATTAATTGATAGGATTATATCTCCTTTTTTTAGGCCCAACCTATTTTTTATAAATTTATCTCTAATTGAAACCACTTTAAAGCCTTTAATTCCAGATGCTGAATATGGCACAATCCTCATGGAACGAAGCAAAGATGGCATATTAGATAATTTGGACTTTAATATATGCTTTGACACTATAAAATTTAATTCTTTTGAAAAATTCATTCCATTTTCAAACTTTGTAAAGTCTGAAAATAAAATTCTTTTGTCCTTATTGTTTATATTAACTATAATCTGATCCTTCATTATATCTTTAATTGTTGCTCCACTAAGTTTATCTCCAATGCTATAAATACCTTCTAATTGGAGTTTTTTATCATAAATAATTGCAATCCTATCTTTTTTTTCTTCAGACCATATTATGCCTCTTAATTCAAAATCCTTTATGTCAGCAATGGGAATCTCTTTTATCTGGGATTCAATATTTTTATTGTTATCATTTATAGATTCTATTACTTTAAATGGATTTCTTTTTAAAATAGTATTTATGTCAATATTATCCTGTTTTTGAAAGTTTAATCTAAATCTATTTTTTACTTTGGAATTAATAATTTCTAAATTAATGGAATTTAATCTTAATTTATAAGAAATATAATTATTTATTGTTAAAATGACAAAAAAGAGTATGATGTTTGCAATGAAAAAATAAAATAATAAATTAAATTTTTTGATATTCATGTTATTAATTATTGACAAACCATTATTTCTTTCAAGTTTTTATATTTTTCACATACTCCTAAATCACATGCCTTTTTAAAATCCCTACATGCCAGATTATTTTTTCCCAGAGATAAAAACAAAAGACCTCGGTTAATATAACCACTTATATACTGTGGATTGATTTTAATAGCCTCAGAATAAGATGATATTGCATTATCATATTGGTGCAATTTTTCATAGGATAGACCCATATTAAGATAGATATCTGCATCTTTATTATCCAGTAACGCAGCTTTTTTTAAATTTGAAATTGCATCATTGTATTTACTTAAATGAAATAGAGCATAAGCCAGGTTTATAAATCCATCTTTTAAATCAGGCTGGATTTTTACAGCAGCATTTAATTTTTTAACAGCAGAATCATAATCGCCTTTGTCAATATATAAACATCCAAGGTTGTATTTTATTATTGCGTTGTTTGGAGCAATTTGTTCTGCCTGTTTTAAATCCAAAATTGATTTGTCTATTTTCCCAATTAATTTGAAAATATATGCCCTTAATATATAATTTTTGATATTTTTGGGATAGGTTGAAATGGCTTTATTTAGGACATCTATTGCATCATTATATTTTTTTTGCATCATCAAACAATAGGCCTTATTGAACAGAATTGAGGATTTTAGATTTGAGTTGCTTTTCAATTTACCTGTATTTTCTAACTCACTTAGCATCAGGTATGCGCCCACATAGTCCCTTGCAATAATGGCCTTGTTTACTTGGGTTAATTTTTTTTCAAGAGTTCCTGTTTTCTTGATAGATTTTGGTGCAACACATCCAAGCTGTGTAATGATAATCAAAAATATTAAGTACCTTATACTCATTATAACTCCCAAGGAATTTTTGTTAATTGGGTAACCAAGATAAGCTCTCATTGGAAACAAAAGCTGTCACATCTTATGTAATTAGTCAAGGCAATCTACAAGATTTGGCGATCTTAATAAACATTGAGACCATCCATTCTCAACTTAATTGGAGTTTGTTAGGTTTGTGTGTTTGTTGGGTTTAATCTTCTAAACCATACGCCCATTAACTCTTTGAACGTCCATATTTTCCACATTGAAAGATAAAAGAAATTGGGTTAAGGTTACTTTTATTTTGCTAAAGGGGAATTCTTAATTGAAATTAATCATAAATCACTGTTCACGGTTATTGGTATATTGGTGTATTGGTGTAGTGGTGTATTGGTTATTGGTATATTGGTGTATTAGTGTATTGGTTCACTACTCTTCCCTCTTCCTGTTCACGAGTTACGAATCACGAATCACGGTTCACCGTTCCCTCTTTCTATTCACGAATCACGAGTCACGAATCACGGTTAGTGGTGGATTATGTTTGATTTTATTCTAAGAAACTTAGTGCAAAAGTCCATAACTCTTGTTTTTGTGTCAATTATATCCTTTTTGATTATTTATCTGGCACCAGGCAAGCCGTCTCAGATAGACCCAATGAATCCAAAATTTACCCCAGAGCTTTTAAAGAGATACAGGCAACATTTTCATTTAGATAAGCCTTTATATGAGCAATATTTTCTTTTTTATCGAGACCTTTTTACAGGTAGAAGTCTATCTTGGCAGGACAATCAACCAGTATTAAAAAAGATCTGGGAGAGGTTTTTAAATAGCCTTCCTTTATTTTTAATAGGGACATTGATAACCTGGACCCTATCTTTTCCTGTTGGCATAAAAAGCGCCATTAATAGGGGATCTATGTTTGACAGGACCACTACATTTATTGCCTATGTGCTGATTTCCATCCCTGGATTTTTCTTTGCATATGTTTTGATAATACTTGTTGTAACTTACCTCCATGTACCTGTAATTGGTATGAAGACCTTTGGTGTTGTGTCTAAAAATTTTTTGGTTTCTCTAATGGATAGACTCTGGCACCTTCTTATTCCCTCCCTTTTATCTGCAGCTGGTGGGATAGCCATCTTGTCCAGATATGTTAGAAATGAGATGATAGAGGTACAGGACGCTGATTACATAAGAACAGCAAGGGCAAAAGGGCTGTCTGAAGACGATGTAATTTATAAACACGCCTTAAAAAATGCACTCCTCCCCTTTGTCACAATGTTTGGTTTGATTATTCCTGGCCTTATAGGTGGATCTGTGATTATTGAATCTATTTTCTCATGGCCAGGGATTGGTCTTATGGCCTATCAGGCAATATTGGCCAGAGACTATCCTGTTATTTTGACCCTTAACTTTATTTCAGCTGTCCTTGTATTAATTGGGACATTTATATCAGACCTTTTGTATATGATTGTTGACCCAAGGATAAGGATTTAAGTTGGGGGAGTTGGATTGAGTGTCAATTATAAAAACGACCATTATTGGACGAGAATGCAAAAATAAAAAACAAATAACAAATAAAGTTAAAAACCTCCTTCAGTCCGTATAAAAATTTCCCTTTCCCCGTAGGGGGAAGGCTGATAAGATAGAAATCAAAAAAAGAATCTCTTTTTTGTCTTCTTAAGGCGACATCTTTCCTGAGACATAGGGTTCCTCATAGGTAATGTAAAAACTGAGATGGTAGCTCATATGAGATTACAGGAGGCCATGAAAGATTTAAATATATTCCCTCGGTAGTATTAGTGACGTATGGATTTTATTTTTCGTGTCAGGATATAAAGGAGATGGAGGTAGAGGAACTTGAGCTTTGGATAAAAGAGGACAAAAAGCTCGGAGAGATAAAGTAAACCTAAAATAAAAAGACATCCAACAAGGCTACCCCCTAGAAAGCTGAAAAATAAAGTAGCTACAAATGCATTTAAGAAAGAGGTGTAGGGCAAAAAATAAACAAAAAGTATAGAACAGCTAAGGCCAAATCCACAAGGTAAAAGGAATTTTTCAGGAACGGATAAGGGACTTAGTTTTGGTATAATCATAGAATCCTGTTTAAATGTATAAGTACTGAAGTGAGTGCCCTCCCCTATTTTGTTGATAAAATAGTGTTGTGATAATAAAAACACATACAAAAAGACATGTTGTCATAAAAGGAGGATGCTTACTATGGAATATATACACTTTGTAGGACTTGATGTCCACAAAAAAGTTATTGCTTTCCGCGTAAAACAAAAAGACGGCAAAATTATCTCTCGAGGCACTATTGAGGTCAATCGTAATGCTTTAAAACTTTGGGTATACTCTTTGCCGAAACCCTGGGCAGTTGCTTTAGAAGTGTCAAAGGTAATGTAAAAACGGACTTCCCATTGGGGCATAAACGAGCCAGTT
>NZ_JBMYBT010000128.1:0-7950 GCF_053993635.1 Desulfothermus sp.
CAAAGGTTAAAGGAGCGGGACAGGAAGTTAAGGGAGGCCAGGGCAGCCCGCCTTGAGCAGTTTAATAAATTTAAAACCACCTTAATTGCGAAGCCTAATTTGTCCAATTCCCGCTGAACCAGGACAACCAAGTTGAGTTTGAGCCGATTTTTAGCATATCCTTGCATTTCTGTTACCCTAATATCAAGAAAAATATGCGATAAAATGGTAGGTTATGTCGTTTTTCAGGGAGGACTAATTATAACTCAGGCCATCCTTTTTTACAGGAATTATACATGACCGTTTTAGAAATACCCCAAATCCCTCAAACGCTGCATGATTTTTTCTTTCGCCTGATCACGGCCAGATCTTTCCGAGGTGTAGTTTGCACCCAATTGCGTGCAGGGCATACATCCCAAAGAGCGATAACCTCTGCGATAAAGTTCACAATAAGGTATGTTATATTTTCTTATGTAAGACCAGATGTCTATTTCTCGAAAATGCAAAATAGGATGAATGCGGGTATGAGGTGGCTTCTCTCGCGGAGATATGTAAACTTCGTTTTTTCTTGCCTCCTGTTCATCCCAGCGCACGGCTGTAATTAAAGCCTGCCATCCATTAGTTTCTATGACTTGACGAAGAGGAATTGTTTTTAGAAGATAGCAGCACTCTTGTTTATTATTTGCAATTTTTATCATCTTTAAGGCTTCATCATTTCTAGCAATAATTAAATCTAAATTCCACTTTTTAGCCAATCTGTCCCTGAAGGCGTATATCTCAGGAAATTTTACCGAAGTGTCTATAAAGACTACCTTTATCGGAATTTCCCCAAACTCCTGTTTAATCAAATAAAGCACAGTGGTAGAATCCTTTCCTCCTGACCATGCTATACCAATTCTGTCTTTGCCGTATTCTTCAATTGCTTTCCTTATGATTTTCCGACTTTCCGTTTCTTTTTGTTCCAATGTCCATTGATTCAACCTAACTTTATCCATCTTTTTTCTCTATTTTTTATTTTTAAGGTGATATAATAAATAACTTTTTATAAAATCTTAATCAAAATATCGAAAAATGTCTTCTTCTTGCTTAATGACTGCATTATCATAACCGGTCTCTTTAGAGTATTTATCAATAAGGTTTTTTAATTCCTTTTTTTTATTTTCAAAATTTGGATCATTAGTTAAATTGTTAGTTTCGTATAAATCTTTATTTAAATCATAAATTTCAATATACCCATCTCTTCTCTTAATTATCTTCCAAAGGTCTTTTGTAATAAGAGAAATATGAGGTTGCATAAATGTTTTGGGTTTGAAGGTATAATCTCGTTGTAATAAACAAACTATTTTCATGATGGGTTCTGTTATTAAGTAAGAAAGAGCAATTTTTCTACTATTATTTAACAAACTCAATGAAGAGTCGTAAGGAATAGGAGCATCAAGTATTTCACAAATTGTATGAAAAATATCTAAATTTTGCCTTAATTTTTCATCTAGTCCTTTAAGTTCAAAATATGATGGATATTTAACAATTAAAGGTACATGTAAATTTTCGTTATAAAGGCAATAGGAGTGTTCAACTATATTATGCTCTCCAAGAGACTCTCCATGGTCTGCAGTTATAATAAGTAAAGTATTATCGTAAAAACCATAAGTCTTTAGAATTGCAACAATTTTACAAAGAAGGGCATCGGTGCATAAGACTTCCTGATCATACATTCCAGTTAAATAATGTAACAATTCATCGGAATAACCACATAGGTAATAGTTTAGAGGATAATTGTTTTGATCCAATTCTTTATCAAAAGAATTGTTATCTTTTACGAAAATATTTCTATATTGTTTAGGCGGATTAAAAGCCGCATGTGTTTCCATAATGTTTAAAAAGATAAAAAAGTTATCGGTATCAGAATAACTATGGCTTTTTAAAACATGATTTAAATATCTTATCGCATCTAATGAGCCTAAAAAAGAAAAATCATACACATTATAATTTGGCATATACTCGGTTAGATGAAAACAAGAAAACAAATATTTCAATCCATCTTTAAAATCAAAATTTATCCATTTTAAAAGCAATTTTACTCGCTCAATTTTATTTAGACCCTGATTGAGATATTCCCTTAATAAAGGTCTATAGAATATATCGTAAAAATTCAAAAATCCTCTATCAAACTGGAAAAATTTAGAAATGAGATTGTTACAAGAACATCCATAAGTTTTATAACCAAAATCTTTAAGGATTTCAGGAAGAGAAAAAAGATTGCGATCTAAAAATAAATTAAACCCCTCACATCTATGTTGAGGTGGATATAACCCAGTGAAAATTGAGGCATGACTAGGAGATGTCCATGGAGCTGGAGCAAAGCAATACTTGTAAATCATACATTCCTTAGCAAATTGTTCTAAAAAAGGAGTCGTTCTACGATGATAGCCATAAAGAGACATATGTTTAGCAGATAGGGCATCTAAAACTATTAGTAGTATATTCGGTTTTTTCATAATGTCTTTACCTTGGTGATTTAATTTCACCCAAGGGAATTTTAAAATGGAAACTTTCCGTTTTAATACGCAAGCATCACATGGTGTTGCTGCGTAAAGTCAGTTAATAAATTTTTAAACATTGCTAATATTTTCCCTATTCTTCTTATCAAAAACAATTTTTATCATTTTCTGTAGTCCTTCTATAATGATTTCTGGTTTTAAGGCTTTTAAACAATACATTTCCTTACATCCAATCTTATAACATGGAGAGCAGCTTATAGGATAGAAAATAAAACGATGTAGATAATTTCCTTGCGTTTGCCATACTTGCACACCATTTTCATAAGTCTTGATATGGGTAGGTCTTGATTTGTCCCAGGGATACCATACCCAAACTGAGCTGGGGCCAAAATAGACAAAAGTATTGGTGATTGCAGAAAATATGTGGGCTGTGCCTCCATCAGGGACAAAAGCCAATTTAACTTTTTGAGCTACAAATTTTATAAGACTTTCTAAATCCATTTGTTGAATAAATCTAATATCAAAATCTCTTAAATTTTGCTTAAAATAATAAAGATTAGGATTATGTGGTTCATCAATTAAATATATCTCATAATTAAACTTTCTACTTAAGCTTTTGATGATTTCTAAAAGGGTGTTATTATCCAATCGTCTATAAGCTGTGCCTCCAATGTGAAACAAAATGATACTTCTATTTTCAATAGGTTCTTCATTACACAAATATAGTTCTAAAGGGTAATCAAAAGGGTTAACTTTTAACATAGTCTTCACTCCTCTAGCACAAAGGTCAAAATATCTTTCTATAATATGTTTTTTGGGATAAGGACTAACATAAGGATACTCTAAACAATAATCTGCAAAATAAGAAAAATCTTTTAAGTTATGGGTAATACAATATTTGCTTGTTATTTTTCCAATAAAAGAGGTTCTTTTCCTACCTACTAAGTCTAATGCCAAATCAATTCCCAAGATTTTTAATTTAAATAATGTGCTCCAAAAATTTTTATCTAGGAGATGTTCCTTTAAAAAACTCTCCAGAAAGTATAAAGAGCTGTAAAGGCGCTGCCTATATTTTAACCAAGTATCAGCTTTTATATAAAATACTTTTTCTACATAAGGATTGTTTTCAAAAAGTAGCCTATTTTTTGTGGATGCTAAAACATATATTTTCATATCTGGATTGATATTTTTCAGAGCTTTTATTAGAGGAGTTGTAACTACTGCATCTCCTAGTCTGTCTATTCTAATAATTAAAATTTTTTTAGGAGAAAATGGCTTAAAAATAAACAATTTTGAATATATTAAATTAAAAAGATCTTTTATCATCCCGCAACATAAAGTAGTAAAGTCTATCAAAAACAACAATAAAAATCTTATTTTCCAAAGTATTTTAGAAGTCATGGTTTAATTGCTTTGAAAAAGGTATCAAAATATCTTTCTATAATATGTTTTTGTGATATATTGTCTACCCAAATACTGTCTGAAAAATAATTGTACAAAAATATCACTTCTGAAAGTTTAGGACCTGTTGTAAACTTTCCTAAATATCTAGCTATAATAGCAGTTCTTCTACGACCTACCGCATCAAAAACTACATCTATATTTTTAGATTTTAATAACTTAAAAGCAGAAATAAATTCTTTGTCTCTAAAGTGGTAAAGTAAAGAATATATACAATTAAAAATTGGACCTAAAACAGGTATTTTCACACATGCGTAATTAAGCCAAGGTGAAACATCAATACTAAAGACTTCATCTATATAGGAATTTTGTTTAAAAATAATTTCATTTTGTTTTGAACAAAGAACATATAATTTTTTATCTGGGAAAAGCTCTTTTATAGCTTTAATAAGAGGTGTAGTAACTACTGCATCACCCAAACGGTCAGTTCTAATAATAAGAATTTTTTTTACTTCTTTTAAAGAAATTGTCTCTTTCTTAACAAGATTTAGCTTCTTATAAAGACTAAACAAAATTTTCCTTATAAAAAAGGCCAATTTTATTTGCCAAGGCTGTTTTTTAAGTACCATTGACAACATGAAATTACCTTTGTTGTGTCTATTTTAGAAATAGAAGGAAATCTATCGTCATTGATGTATTTATCTGAGCCAGAGAATATAGCCCAGTTATCATAAATTACTTTTATATCCGCCTTTTTTGGTGTCCACAAATCAAGCGATGGTCCACACAAAATTATCATCTTTTTATCAAGAGCATATCCAATATGAATCACTCCTGTATTAACACTTATTATTAGATCCATTTCTTTTATTATCTCAATTAATTCTCTTACAGAACTACACGCGGCAAATTTTATCTGTTTACTAGGTTTACTAAGTTTTGATTGAAGATAACTTTTAAAGCTACCAAATTTTTTATCCTTACCAAATATAATTATTTCATTACGCTTATTTTGAAGTAAAACTTTTATTACTTCCAACCATTTTTCAAACGGCCACACAAAACAAGGTAAATTGCCCCGCCGACTCCATGGATGTATTCCTATTTTAACTTTATTTTTATCTTTTTCAACCGAGGTATTGGGAAATTCTAAATCCTTTATAGGCAATTCTAAATGATAAAATTCTTCAGGAATTCTTATTTTTAATAACTCTCCAACCTGATTCAAATGTAAATCCAAAATGTAATTTCCCTTAGGCGGAGTAATTATATCCGCATTTATAAGATTGAAATCTACAATAAAATCAAGTGCTTTTATCTTTTTTAAAAAAAGATGAAAGAAAAAACCTTGCACAGAACCGGGTGCCATCTGGAGTCCAAAAACTGTATAACCTTCCTTTCTGGCTTTTCTCAAAGTTGATATTAATTTTAAAAATTGTTGTGGTTGATAGACATCAAAGAAACGTTTAGCTGGAGAGTCATAGGGCCAGAGATTTACATGAGGATTTCCCCGGTGGGCCATTAAACACCGGGCTTTGGGCACAAGTCTTTCTACCTTTCGCATCAGATCGCCCATAACAATAAAATCTCCTAATCCCGAAGTCATGGTATAAAGGAGAAGTGGTTTCATTATACCGCGGCAGTCTGTCAGAAAATAAAAATTCTCAATTAACCCTTCAAGATTATCCTTCCCTTTTCCATAAAAATAATCCTATCTACCACCCTTTCCATCAATTGACGATTGTGTGTAACTATCAATATTGTTTTACCCTGTTTTTTTAATTTTTTCACCTTTTCCAAGCATTTCTCTTGAAATGCCTCGTCACCTACTGCCAGTATCTCATCAATAAGAAAAACATCCGCCTCACTGTGAATCGCTATAGAAAAACCAAGTCTTAAATACATACCTGAAGAATATTTTTTGACGGGCATGTCAATGAATTCACCTAACTCAGAAAATTCAATAATTTGAGATATCTTTTGTTTGATTTCCTTTATACGCATACCTAGAATAGCACCGTTTATGTAAATATTTTCTCTTCCCGTTAAGTCCATGTGAAACCCGGCACCGATTTCAATTAAAGGGGCTACCCGACCCTTAACTTCAATAATACCTTTTGTAGGATAGGTTACTCTGGCAATCAATTTTAAAATAGTGCTTTTTCCAGCTCCATTTGGTCCGTAAAGTCCTACACATTCTCCTTTTTTGACTTCAAAACTTATTCCTTTTAAGGCCCAAAATTCGTTTTTATTTAATTCCTGTTTTGAACCTGTTTTAAAAAAATTCACTATATCTTCTCTTAAAGAACGATGAAATACATGATGGCGATAATACTTTTTCCAGACATCTTTAAAAGTAATCATATCACATCCGCAAATTTTCTTTCTGTAAGAATAAAAAATCTATAACCCAAGTAAAACAATACCCCTACAAAAACACTCATAAACAAAAATTGCCACCATACTACCCCGCGTCCTTCTATTACACATCTACGCATATTTTCAATAATAAAGGTAAGGGGATTAAGAAATAAGATTAATTTTAATTTAAAAGACAGTTTATCTATAGAATAAAACACAGGGCTAGCAAAAAACCAGAGTTGAATTAAAAAGTTACTCGCCAGTTTTACATCACGATAATATACATTTAAAGCTGCCAATATCATGGCTATACCAGCGGTGAAAGTCATAAGCAAGAAGAAAAGGGGAACAAACCAGAGAACATGCCAAGTAATGTTTGTTTTAAACGAAATGAGTAATAAAACATATACAGCACAAGCAAAGACAAAGTCAATAAAGGCCACGCCTACACCAGAAAGGGGCAAAATTTCTCTAGGGAAATAAATTTTCGTAATTAAATTATAATGATTAGTAAGGCTTGGAATGGCATAATTAAGAGAAGAAGAAAAAAAAGTCCAAGGCAATACCCCGGCATAAAAGAAAAGAACATAAGGATAATCGGCAATTTTGGTAGGTATAATATAAGTAAAAATAAATGTAAAAAGAAGCATCATGCTTAAAGGCTGCAAAATGGCCCATATTATACCAATCACCGATTGCTTATATCTGATAACAAATTCCCTCCAGATAAAGATCAAAAAAAGGTCCTTATAGGCAAAAATGCGGGCTATTATTTCAATATTTCTAAGTGTCATAAAAGCTTCTCTTGTAGGAATTTAACGAGGCCGCCCATATATTGCCCAAACAATCTGCACCAAAAAAAGCCAACTTACCAACCACAACTGCACATCATCTGAGAAGACTTCTAATGGCTCACCCTTTTTGCCCTTTAAAATAAGCTGAAGATAACGGAATATTCCATACACGGCAGGAATAAGAGTATAAATTAAATTTCCTCCTTTCTCAACCGTATAAAGGGCATACATCACCAAAGCAGCACCACCTGCCATAGACAAACATACCATTAGATATTCTTCATCATAATGATTAAGAGAGGGACGACTCGCCGGAGCAATAATCTTTAAAACTCTTATCTCATTTAGCCGTTTACCGAAGGTGATAAACAATGCCAAAAGAAAGGCACTCATAAAAAGCCAGGGAGAGACAGAAATATCAGTGGCTATTCCTCCAGCAATGATACGCAAAAGGTAACCTATAGAAACACAAAATACATCTAAAAGACCGATATGTTTCAGGCCAAAAGAGTAAATCAGATTAAGACAGATGTAAACCAAAAGTATGTAAGTAAAACCAGGGCTAATTATCACAGCAATAGTTATGCTCCATATAAAGAAAACTAGGGCGACAACCAAAGCTGGTTTTAACCCGATTTCGCCGCTGGTTAAAGGACGATTCTTCTTTTGAGGATGAAGGCGATCATGTTTCAAATCACAAATGTCGTTAATAATATACAGCCCACTGGCGCCAAAACAAAAGGCCATAAAACAAAGGCTGTTAAGCGTCAATACAGAATGATTTGTCATTTTGCCAGCAAAAAAAGCCGGGGCAAATACAAGAAAATTCTTTACCCAATGTTTAAGGCGTATTAACCTTATCCAAGATAGCATTGATGGCCTCTTTAACTTCATCTACCGTTATTTCTTTCATA
>NZ_JBMYBT010000129.1:0-18716 GCF_053993635.1 Desulfothermus sp.
CCTGTTTTGATGGAACCAATTATGTCCGTGGAAATATACGTACCAGAAGAATTTGTTGGAGACGTTATTTCCCTTATAGGCATGAAAGGTGGAAAGATTGAAAATATGTTTGAGAGGGGAACTGACAAGGTTGTCCACGCACTGGCTCCACTTAGAAAACTATTTGGATTTTCAACAGATCTTAGATCTGCCACCCAGGGCAGGGCCAACTTTATAATGAAATTTGAGAAATTTGATGTATTGGAATAATTTTAAAACCAGCACAAAAAATGATGGTTTTATTCATAAAAAAAGTCTGGGGCAAAATTTTTTAAAAGATCCCAATGTGTTGAGAAAAATAGTCAGTATAATATCTCCAATGGAATCTGACAAAATAATAGAAATTGGACCTGGTCAGGGGGCTTTAACTGGATATCTTGAAGATAGCGCAGGTCTTATTCTCACAATAGAAAAAGATATGGAACTTGGATTTTATATAAAAAAAATTTTCAATGTAGATGTCCTGGTAATGGATGCACTTGATGTTTGCTGGTCTAAGATTAATGGAAAATTCACTAAGATAGTGGGTAACTTACCATATAATATAGCTACTACCCTTATTTGGGAAATTGCTGCCAATGTGATAGGCGTAGAAAAAATGGTGTTTACTGTGCAAAAGGAAGTGGCTGAAAAGATAGGTGCCAAGGTGGGTGGGAAAAAATATGGAGCCCTTTCTGTCTGGATACAGACATTTTGTGATGTAAGATTGGAATTCCAAATAAATCCAGCTTGTTTTTTCCCCCGTCCAAAGGTTATGTCCCAGGTGATTGTTTTAACTCCTAAAAAGATTTTTCTAGACAAAAAAACAAAAACAGGGTTATTAAAGACTTTAAGAATATGCTTCAGTAGCCCCAGAAAACAACTTAAAAATTTACTTAAGTGTTATTGGAACGAGGAAGTTGAGGAAATTTTTAAAAGGCAAAAGTTAAGCGAAAATATGCGTCCTAATATGTTAAGTTGTGAAGATTATTTGGAACTCTCAAAGGCAATTTTTTAATTTTTATTGTTTGTTCCAGTTTATCCCTGTAAATTAAGGGATAATAGCTTGACAGAGTTTTTTAATTGATATTAACATACCCCTCCTATGAGGGGAAAAATGTGTTTAGATGCAGGCGTGAAAAAATTTTGGGGTAGGAATAAATAAAACAGTTAAGGCCCAAACATATTAAAGGAGGAAGATATAATGACAAAGGCAGATCTTATTGCAAAAGTAGCAGAGTTGGCAGAGATGAAAAAAACAGAGGCAGAAAAAGCTGTAGGAGCTTGCCTTGATGCAATCAAAGAGATTTTACAAAACGATCAAAAACTCACAATTACTGGATTTGGTACCTTTGAGGTAGTCCAGAGAAAAGAGAGAAAAGGCAGAAATCCTCAAACTGGTGAAGAAATGATTATCCCAGCAACAAAGGTAGTAAAATTTAAACCAGGAAAACTTTTAAAAGAAGCAGTGAAATAATAAAATATAAGGGGATAAACTTATGCTTCCTGGTGAAACAATCCACTCAATGTTACCTCAGGATTTGCCATGGTGGAGACCTGACCATGCAATATTTTTTGGGGTAGTTTATATTATACTCATGGTCATTGGCTCTGGAGTGGGGCTAGTAACCTTTAAATCATTGCTCGAGGTGTTAAAAGAAAAAAACAAATAATATAACTAGTTGTTTTTATAGACAGAATAATGAAAAAAGGAGGGGGAAGGTGAAATCCACCTCCTTTTTTTCTTGCTAAAAAAAAATTTTTTATTTATTTGGTGTAGTGGTGTATTTGTGTATTGGTGGAAAACCACTAACCACTATACCACTATACCACTATACCACATAAAAAGGGGGTGAGCTTGGTGCCAGGAGTTTTTTTACATGATGGTGAGAATTTTGAGATCGCCATAAAGAAGTTCAAAAAACAGTGTGAAAAGGCTGGAATCCTTTCAGAGCTAAAAAAAAGGCAGCATTATGAAAAGCCCAGTGTAAAGAGGAAAAAGAAAGAGGCAGCTGCTAGAAAAAGGCTTATGAAAAAACTCAGAAAAGCAGGGTTGATCTAGTTTTTTCGAAGAATTCAAGGAAATGGTCTTAAAAGGCTGTTTCCTTGTTTTGATTTCCTTCCAAGAAATAACAGTACTTCCTTATCATACGTACAAATCCCATAAAGTGATATGGTTATGGAAAAAAATACCCTTGAATTGTTAGAATTTCACAATATCTTAAGGTTGGTTTCAGGCTTTTGTGTCTCAGAAAGTGGCAAGAAAAAGGCCCTGTCTATAATGCCATGTTCTGATTTAGATGGGGTTAAAAACAATCTTCATGCCTTAATCAAGGCAATTGATTATAAAGATGAGATAGCAGGACTACCGTTAGATTTCCCCCCCTTGGACGGAATATTTTCTCATATAAATTCAGGTAATGTCCTGGATGAAGATGGATTTTGGGCTATATCAATTTTTTTGAAAAAAGCAGGAAAGTTAAAAGATTTTATTAATAAGCTGGATCAAGAAATAAGATCTATTTTGTTCAACAATTTAGAATCCATACCCTGGCCAGGCAAGTTATCCCAGGCATTAAATAGGTGTCTTGATCAAAATGGCCATATAAAAGACCATGCCAGTCCAGATTTGGCATCAATTAGGGGGGAGATAAGAAAGATTCAGCGTCAATGCACAAAAAAGATTTATGAATTCATATCTGAAAAAAATATTTCAGATATGCTTCAAGACGAATATCTCACCATTTCTTCAGATAGGTATGTAATTGCCCTTAAATCTAATTTTAAGGGCAGGATAAAGGGAATAGTTCATGACTATTCTCAAAGTGGTGAGACCTGCTATTTTGAGCCCATGTTTTTGATAGATTTAAATAATAGATTGCAGGAATTAAGAAAGACAGAAAGAGATGAGATAAATAAGGTCTTAAAATATTTGACTTCACTCTTTACAGAGGAAAAGGACAAGCTTTTAAGTCTATATAATTTAATGGTGGATGTAGATATACTCAGGGCAAAGGTGTTATTTGCAGAAAAGATCAGGGGAAATCCAGTTCACGTAGGTGAGAATAGGGTGTTTTTAAAAGGCGTAAGGCATCCAATTTTATTTGCTGAACATGGAGCGAAAATAGAGCCTGTGGATATAATTCTGGAACAAAACCAAAGGGCCCTTATTTTGACTGGGGGAAATTCTGGCGGCAAGACTGTTTCCTTGAAGACTTTAGGTCTGTGTGCACTCATGGCATATAGTGGCCTTCCTGTGCCATGTTCTGAAGGCAGCACCATACCTTTTTGGAAAGATATTTTTGTATTTTTAGGGGATGAGCAATCATTACATGAAAATTTAAGTACCTTTACTGCCCAGATCAAGAAAATCAGGGATATTTGGCCAAGGGTGGGAAAATCAACGTTAGTTCTATTAGATGAATTTGGTGCAGGTACAGACCCATCCCAGGGTGCTGCGTTGGCTCAGGCTGTTTTGGATTGTCTCCTTGATAAAGGGGCTTGGATATTTTCAGTTACCCATTTCCCTTCCCTAAAGGTATATGCCTTAAATCATGAAAATGTCAGGGCTGCGACAGTATTATTTGATCCAAAAACCAAAAGGCCCTTATACAAAATAGCCTATGATCAGGTTGGGACGTCTCAGGCGCTAGATGTGGCAAAGGAATTTGGAATGCCTGAAGAGATTTTGATTAGGGCCAGAGAATATCTTTTGATAGATGATGAAAAGACCAACGCAGTTATAGAAAAACTAAATAATATTGCAGTAAAAAGAGAGCAGGAATTAAAAAACTTAAGACAAAATGTCCAGGCCCTTGAAAACGAAAAAAAGAAATTAAGAGAAAAATATGAAAAGAAGATAAATGAACTCATAAATGATATAAGTAAGACAATAAAGGAGATAATGACTTCTTACAGGCAGCAGAAAATACATAGAAAAATGGCCCAGAAAAAATTAAAGGAATACAGAGAGAGACTGCAAAAAGAAATATCAGAAAATTCTGCTGCTGAAAAAGTTGATTTAAAAGATATAAAAATAGGATCTGAACTAAAATATCTCCCCTGGTCAAAAAAGGGTATAGTTGAACAGATAAACGAGAAAGAGTCCAAAATTAAATTGAATATCTCTGGGGTGAGTATCTGGGTAAATTCTCATGAAGTTGCTTTAATTAAATCGCACGATAAAAAAAGATCTGATTCAAAGGTAAATGTGACATTGAATTATGACGAGCCATCGTTTTCAATATTAGATATCAGGGGAAAAAGGGTTGATGAAGCAGAGTCTATGATTGTTCAGTTTTTAGATAGGGCTATATATAGAGGGCTTAAAAATGTAGAGATCATACATGGTAGGGGTGAAGGTGTATTGAGGTCTAAAGTCAGGGAAATTTTAAGTGAATTTCCCAATGTTGAGTCCTTTTGTTTTGCCCCAGAAGATCGAGGAGGAGATGGGGTCACACTAGTTACTCTAAGGTAACCTAAAACCCATAACTTTCATTATGAATAGAGAAGTTATTCAGGAGATCAAAGATAGGCTGGATGTTATATCCATTGTGGAGAGATATGTCCCTTTGCAGAGGGTAGGAAGCAGATTTAGAGGAACATGTCCTTTTCATCAGGAGACAAAGCCCTCTTTTTACGTGGATCCAAATCTTGGGTTATACCACTGTTTTGGGTGTAATGCATCTGGAGATATAATTGATTTTTACTGCAAGATAAATGGACTGGAGTTTTATGATGGTTTAGTTGAGTTAGCCAAAGAGGCTGGAATAAGTCTTGATTTAAAGAAGAGTAAGTCCTTTGTGCCTTCAAAAAGAAAGGTCCTGTATGAGATAAACAGTATTTGTTTAGATTATTTTAGAAGCACTCTAAAAAAAAGTCCCAATGCAATAGCTTATCTCAAAGATAGAAATATTCCCCAGGATTTAATTGATGAGTTTAAAATAGGATATGCCCCTAACTTATGGGAGTCTTTAAAAAATTATCTAATAAAAAAAGGATATCCTTTAAGTTCTTGTGTGGAGGCTGGGGTAGTTGTAAAAAACGAGAAGAATCGGATCTATGATAGGTTTAGGGGTAGAATTATTTTCCCAATACTTGATATCTCAGGTAGATGTATTGGCTTTGGTGGTCGTATTATAGGGGATGGAGAGCCAAAGTATCTTAATACTAGTGAAAACGAGGTCTTTAAAAAAGGGGAAAATTTATATGGTCTTTATCAGGCAAGAAAGGAGATTAGCCTAAAAAAAAGTGTTATTTTGACCGAAGGATATATTGATGTAATAAGGCTACATCAACATGGATACAAAAATTCGTGTGGTGTACTTGGAACTGCTCTAACTAACTCTCATGTAAAAAGGCTCTCAAGGCTCTGTCCCAAAGTGATTTTGATTTTTGATGGAGATAAGGCAGGTCAAAAGGCAGCATTAAAAAGTGCCCAGCTATTTCTTGCACATGGTACCAGAGTGGAGGTTGTGGAACTTCCAGAGGATGAGGATGTGGATACTTATCTCCAGAAATATGGCAATACAGGTCTTGACAAATTATTAGAAAGGGCAAAGCAAGGTCTTGCCTTTTGCGCAAAGATGATTAAATTAACACATTCACCAAGGGAAGTTATTGATTGGTGTAGGGAGTTTGTAAACTCTCTTGAAGACCCAGCACTGAAAGGTTTTTATCTCCCCACTCTTTCCAGGGAATTTGGAATTTCTGAAGTTGAATTGACCAGAAGCACAAAAAAAGGTGAATCAAGGCAGCGAATATTACCTCAGGATAAAATCCTATCTATTGGAGATAGGGAAGTTTTGCGGTTTGCCATTTGTTTTCCCGAATATTTAGAAGAACTGAGTGCATTGGATGCTGGTGATTATTTAAAAAGTAAGTTTTCAAAGGCCCTATGGGAAAAACTCAACAACTATTCTCCTGAAGAAATTTTGTATAATTTAGATGATAAAGAGCGTTCTTTTTACATTGAGTCCCTTTTTTTTAAAGAAAGGGAAGATGATTTTGAGAAATTTTGGTCAGATTTAAAGGGATTTTTGAAAAAAAGGCAAAAGGAAAAAAAACTCAGTGAGCTAAAAGCTGAGCTTATGCGTGCTCAAATGGAGCACAATAATGAAGAAATAAATTATTATCTATCTCAAATAAATGAGCTTTTAAAGTATAGAGGATGATGGATAGATGGGTAAATGGGTATATGCGTTAATGGGTTTACGGGTGTATGGGTTAATGCGTTAATGGGTATATGAAACTTTAATCACTCATTCACCCATTCACACATTTACACATCTACCCATAAACCCATTTAATTTTTAATCAAAAGGGGGGAGAATGAAGAGCATTAAAGAAATTCAGCATATCAAGGCCTTGATTTCCAAAGGTAAAGAAAAAGGCTTTTTGACCTTTCAAGAATTAAATGATGCCCTTCCTTCTGATATAAATGAGCCAGAACAACTTGAAGAGATTATTAATCTTTTTGAACAACTTGAGATTTCTATTGTAGATGAACAGACCAATAAAAAGATAGATGTTGTGAAAGATATTGAATTGGATTTTGAGGAATTTCCTGTAGAAGAAGAAAAAGATTTAAGTGAGCCCTCTAGAAGTACTGATCCTGTTCGAATGTACTTACATGAGATGGGACTTGTGCCTCTTTTAGATAGAGAGGGAGAGGTCAGGATTGCCAAAAAAATAGAACAGGGAGAATTAGAGGTCCTTTACTCCTTTGCTGAGGTCCCAGTTGCAGTTGAGTATTTGATAAAAGTAGGTGAAGAACTAAAAAAAGGACAAATAAAGTTAAAAGATGTTGTTAAGACAATAGAGGAAGATGATCCAACTGAAGAAGAAATGAATCAGAGAGAGAGGGTCATTGCCCTGCTAGATGAAATAAAGCAGATATATAAAAAGAAAAAGCACCTGTATAAAAAATTAGATGACCTTTGCGTGGGAAATAAAAGGACCCGTGCCCTGGCTGAGAGATTTTTAAACTTAAAGATGGAAATAGTGAAAAGGCTTCAGGCCATAAAGCTTGAGAAAAAACTCGTTGATCAGGTAATAGAACATATTGAAGATTATGTGAGACAAATGAATAATTGCAGGAGGGATTATTCTGCGTACATTATTTCTGTGGGTAAGACCCAGGCTGAAATAGAGGAATTGTTTGAAAAGTTAGATAAGCGAGAGATAAAGCCTATAGTTGCTGCTGAACAGCTCAATATGACTGTTGAAGAGCTCTTTTCATTTAAAGAGATGCTCACTGCTAAGATTGAGATCTTAAAGAGACTTGAGGAGAATTGCTGCCACGATATTAATGAACTAGAGGATATCCTATGGCGAATGAAGTATGGAAATGAATATGCTATAAAGGCGAAACAGGAGTTGATAAGGGCCAATTTGCGCCTGGTTGTAAGCATTGCCAAAAAATATACCAATAGAGGGCTTCAATTCTTAGACTTAATTCAGGAAGGAAATATAGGCCTTATGAAGGCTGTAGATAAATTTGAATACCAGCGTGGATATAAATTTTCCACCTATGCTACGTGGTGGATAAGACAGGCAATAACAAGGGCCATTGCAGATCAGGCAAGGACCATTAGAATCCCTGTGCACATGATAGAGACAATAAATAAACTTATTCGAACCTCAAGATACCTTGTTCAGGAACTAGGCAGGGAACCACTTCCTGAAGAGATCGCCGAGAGAATGGACTATCCCCTGGAAAAGGTTAAAAAGGTGCTCAGAATAGCCAAAGAGCCTATTTCCCTGGAAACTCCAATTGGAGATGAGGAGGATTCCAGCCTGGGAGATTTTATTGAAGACAAAAAGGCAGTTGCTCCAGCAGAAAAGGTGGTTCATTCAAAATTAGAAGAGCAGATAAATAAGATTTTATCTGAACTAACTCCAAGGGAGGAACAGGTGATTAGGAAGAGATTTGGCATTGGGGAGAAGTCTGATCATACCTTAGAAGAGGTTGGAAAACTCTTTAATGTGACAAGGGAGAGAATAAGACAGATAGAGGCAAAGGCCCTGAGAAAATTAAAACATCCGTCTAGAAGCCAAATCCTAAAGGCTTATTATGATTTGTAGTTTTTAGGTCATGGTTCGTGATTAGTGATTGGTGATTCGTAATTCGTAATTCGTGATTCGTGATTTGTGAACAGTGAACAGAAAGAGGGAAGAATAGTGAACCAATACACCACTACACCAATAACCGTGATTCGTAATTCGTAAAAAAACAAGGGGGAAAGGAGATGTTTAGGGTTCAACGTTCAACGTTCAAGGTTCCATCCTGGTATATCTCCTTATCCCTTTTTCTTATTTTTTTATTTGTTTTCGGCTACTTAATAGAGGATTGCTTAGCTTATAGAAAGCCCTCTCAATGGAAGGTTAAAGTAGAGTGGGTGGTTGATGGTGATACATTTATTATCCAGGGCCACCAGTTTGTGCGTTTAAAGGGTATAGATACTCCAGAGATTGGACATAAAAAAGGGGAAAGGAGCCAGTATTTTGCAAAACAGGCCTTAAAGAGGCTCATACACTTAATCAAAAAAAGATACGTTATTATAAAAAGATATGGTTTAACAAAAGATCGGTATGGGAGATATCTTGCCTATGTGTATCTTCCAGACGGGAGATTTGTAAATCTCTTAATGATAAAAGAGGGGTATGCATTTTATTTTCCCCACCATGATTTAGAAAGAAAAATGGCCAGACAATTTTTAAATGCTCAAAGGATGGCCATGGACCAGAGACGGGGATTTTGGGCAAGGATTTTAACAATGGATGCAGCGAATAAAAGATATATTGGGAATAGAAAAGAGCTAAGGTTCCATACCCTTTTGTGTCCATTGGGTCGAAAAATGTACTTAAAACACAGGGTATATTTTTCCTCTTTGTATGAGGCCTTTTATAGAGGATATGCCCCTTGCAGACTGTGCACTCCCTGGCCAAAGGAATAGGTGCAATTTAAGTAGGGGGGCAACTTATAAATTGCCCCTATTCCAGCAAAAATCTAGAAATAATCACTGCCGTCAAATATACAATCAATCCTGAATATAAAATGTCAGTTATATAGTGACCACCTTGTATCATCCGTGCAAGTCCTATTAAAGAGCCAGTACATAGGCCTAAAGTTAAAAATGAATAGGCCAAGAGCTTATTTTTTTTCCTGAGGATAAAATATGGGGTAAATAAATAAAATCCCATAGAGGCGTGGCCAGAAGGAAAGGATTTACCTGTGCCAGCTTTGCCTTTTTTCCAGAATGGGTGATAGTCAAGTTTTCCATTAAATTGTTTTGTCTGTCTAGGTCTTGGTCTGCCCCAATGATCCTTAAGTAGTGTATTTACTATAAGTCCTGGGCCAATTATCATAACTAAAACCAAAAATAGGCTACTACGTTTATATTTTTTTAATCTTTCTGAGAAAAATCCCCCTAAAAAGGCCAAAAATCCACCTACTGCCATAAATATAGCTGGAAGAGGTCCAAAGTGGTATAAAAAATCCCATGGATGAGAATTCTTTAAAAACCACCCTGTAGTTGGGTCATAAAAATATTTAAGGAGTTTGACCTCAATATTTTCACTAGATAATATCAAAGATAAAAAGATAAAAAAGATTATTGGGAGAAAATTTATGATACGTTTCACAATTAAAAAGTATTGTATGGGTCTTTGCGTTAGGGATCTGTGTGAGATTTGTTTGCATGTTGTCAGGGTAACTAAATAAATAGCCTGTACATAACTTTCACTCACACAGATTAAAGTTCGACGTTCAATGTTTAAGGAACCTAGAACATAGAACGTCGAACTTAGAACATACTTGCTATGGCCTTTCAATAATCATGGCAAATCCCTGTCCACCGCCAATACATAGTGTGGCAAGGCCAAGTTTTTTGTCTTGTCTCTTCATCTCATAGAGTAGTGTTATGAGTATCCTGCCCCCTGAAGCACCAATTGGGTGACCAAGGGCAATGGCACCACCATTGGGATTAATTTTGGATTTGTCAAGTCCAAGTTCCCTTATACATGCAATGGACTGGGATGCAAATGCCTCATTTAGTTCAATTAAATCTATGTCTTCTAGTTTAACTCCAGACTTTTTGAGGACATTTTTAGTGGCAGGAATAGGACCAAGCCCCATATAAGCAGGATCTACTCCACCTGCAGCATAGGCCTTGATGTAAGCCAAAATTTCAAGCCCAAGCTCTTTGGCCTTTTTTTCAGACATTACAATTAAAATGGCTGCTCCATCATTTATTCCAGAAGCGTTTCCAGCTGTAACAGTACCGTCTTTTTTAAATGCTGGTTTTAGTTTTGCTAATGCTTCCATAGATGTATTTGGTCTAGGGTGTTCGTCTGTATCAAAAATTATTGGATCTCCTTTTTTTTGAGGGATTTCAACAGGCACAATCTCTTCCTTAAACTTACCAGATTCTAATGCAGCCTTTGCCTTCATCTGTGATTCATATCCAAATTTATCCTGCTCTTCCCTGGAGATATTGTATTTTTCTGCAATATTTTCTGCAGTAATTCCCATGTGATAACCATTAAAGATCTCGTAGAGGCCATCAAAAATCATGAGATCAACGAGTTTTCCATCTCCCATCCTTTGACCCCATCTGGCATTTGTCAGTGCATAGGGAGCCATGGACATATTCTCAATTCCGCCACATATAATTATTTCAGCATCTTCTAACATTACAGCCTGAGCAGCAAGGGCTACAGACTTTAGCCCTGAGGCACATACCTTGTTCACTGTAAAAGCTACTTTTTCCTGGGGAATACCTGAATGGATGAGAACCTGCCTAGCGGGATTTTGTCCCTGGGCTGCCTGCAATACATTACCTAAAATAACTTCGTCAACTTGTGTAGGATCTAAGTTTATTCTCTTCATGGCTTCTTTTGTGGCAATTGTACCTAGCTTGACTGCTGGTACATCTTTTAATGACCTTCCAAAGGATCCAACAGGGGTCCTAACAGCACTGACTATTACTGGCCTTTGCATAAGCCTACCTCCTAATTTGATGTTTTAAGGTCAATGTTTAATCACATAATTTTTATTCCAGAATATTTGTGTTCTGTGTAAATCATTTTGCGCAGTTTTACAACCAAATTTCTATATAAGTTCAACGTTTAAGGAACCTAGAACTTAGAAACCCTTATATTGTACGGTACAACAGTTACGGTATAAAATTTGCAAAATTAATATAAACATATGAGGATCGTAACTCGTGGATGGGTAGATGGGTAGATGGGTGGACAATACACCACTACACCAATAACCGTAATTCGTGATTCGTGATTCGTGATTTGTGGATGGGTAGATGGGTAGATGGGTGGACAATACACCATTACACCAATAACCAATACACCAATACACTACTATACCAAATTCCGAATATTCTAATCATAAATCACCGATCACGAACCATGAATTACAAATCAATTGGGCGGATATAGAATCCGCCCCTACGTCCTAATCACGAATCACGAATTACGAATCACTATTCACGTGGTAATATGGATATTTTTAATTTTAATTACGCGCATTTCCTCAGCTTTTTGTTGACCCTTATGAGGGTTAGTGTGGTTGTATTTTTGCTCCCTTTTTTTGGGGGAAGGGCCTTGCCAAATTTGGTAAAAGCTGCACTTTGTATTGTTTTAACACTTGGACTCTGGCCTAATTTAAGTTTTGACTCATCTTATTTCCCTTTCCATTCATTTGGGATCTGTTTGATGATTTTTGGAGAACTGATCTTAGGACTTATCTTATCGCTTATTATTAGATGTATTTTTGCTGCAGCAGAAACTGCAGGTCAGATAATTGGATTTCAGATGGGTTTTGCCATGATGAATGTGGTTGATCCATTGTCTGGAGTATCAGTTGAACTTACCTCTCAATTTACCTATATGATAACTCTTTTACTTTTTCTGTCATTAAATGGACACCTATATCTATTGGCTGGATTTGCAAAAAGCTTTGAACTTGTTCCACCAGGCTCTATTCTTGTAAATCCTACAGTGTTTGATTGTATAGTATATTTTTCATCCCAGATATTTGTTGTTGCAATAAAAATAGCTGCACCAGTTATGGTGGCAGAACTTTTGGTTAGTTGCTGTCTTGGAATAGTTGCCAGATTAGCGCCTCAGATAAATGTGTTATTTGTGGGTTTTCCAGTTAAAATAGCTGTTGGATTCTTTTTTTTAGGCATTATGTTTAATCTGCTGGGATATTTCTTAAGGGATATAATTTTAAATTTAGATCAAATTCTACGTTCTGTAATGGTTATTTCGTGATTCGTAAATCGTGATTCGTGAATAGGACGTAGGGGCGGATTCTATATCTGCCCAATTGATTTGTAATTGGTGATTCGTGAATCATAGATTATTTAACCACTAATCACGAGCAAAAAAAAGGTTAAAAAATGCCACAAAGAGATCCGAGCAGGACGGAGAAAGCCACTCCCAAACGAAGGGAAAAGGCAAGAGAAGAAGGTAATGTCCCACGGAGTGAAGAAATTTCAAAAGTAGTGGTACTTGTAGTAGGTGTGGTTTCTCTTAGATTTTTGATTAAATTTATTGGAAAAAATCTTTTTGATATATTTAGATTTATTTTACATAGTTTCAATATGGAGATCTCCAAGAATTCCACTTATTATCTGCTTGTGTATTGCATGCAAAAGATATTAATTATATTACTTCCAGTACTTTTATTAATTGCAATTGCCAGTATTGTAGCAATTAGACTCCAGACAGGATATGTTTTTACATCTAAAGTATTTACGCCAAAATGGGAGAATTTTAATCCAATAAACAACATAAAAAATAGATTTTTTTCCTTTAAAACTGTGGTAGAAATATTAAAAAGTAGTTTCCAGGTTGTTTTAGTTGGCATTGTTGCTTATTTTGCTGTAAAAAATCAAATCAAATATCTTCCTTCTCTTTTTTTTGAAAATGTAAATGCTATTATTTCTAATATGCTATTTTTGATATATAAAGTGATCTGGATTTTGCTAATTCCCTTAATAATTATAGCTATAATCCACCTCTTTTATACACGTTGGGATTATGAAGAGAGTATTAAAATGACCAAACAAGAGGTCAAAGATGAACACAAACAGCTTTATGGAAGTCCTGAGATAAAGAGAGAACAGAGAAAGAGGATGCAGCAGGTTATGATGTCCAGGATGATGAGTGAGGTGCCTAAAGCAGATGTTGTCATTACAAACCCAACCCATATTGCAGTTGCATTAAAATATGACATAAGTGAGGCACCTGCTCCAATTGTTGTTGCAAAAGGAGCAGGTTTAATTGCTGAGAGGATAAAAAATATAGCCAAAGAGCACAATATTCCAATTAAAGAAGATAAGCCATTGGCACGGGCATTGTATAAAAGTGTGGAAGTTGGGGAGATGATCCCAGAAGAACTCTATCAGGCTGTGGCCTCTATTTTAGCTAGCCTGGAAAAATTCAGAAAAAAATATGCAAGAAAATAATATAGATTAGAATGTTGAATCAAAAAATTGACAGAGTTTTTCCTCAAAGAATATAACTAATTTAAAATCACAGGAAAAAGTTAGGTCAAAATTATGGCAAAGGAAGCAATTAAGATACGTTTTGATTTAAGAGAGATACTCAGGCAAGGAGATATTCTACTTGCTATTGGGGTGGCACTTATACTTTTTGTTATGTTGATCCCGCTACCTCCATTGGTTTTGGATCTCATGCTCACCTTAAGTATATCTTTTAGTTTGGTTGTATTAGTGACTGCCATGTTTGTTGAATCTCCCTTAGATTTTACAGTATTTCCCTCAGTTGTAATGATAGCCACAATGCTCAGACTTGCTTTAAATGTGGCAACTACAAGGAGGATCCTCTTATATGGAGATCAGGGGTCTGCTGCAGCAGGTAAGGTTATTCAGGCCTTTGGATTTTTTGTGGTTGGTGGCAATTATGTCATTGGATTTATAGTGTTTTTGATCTTATTTGCCTTAAACAAGATGGTCATTGCCAAAGGAATGAAAAGAATAGGTGAGGTAGCTGCCCGCTTTACCTTAGATGCCATGCCTGGAAAACAGATGTCCATAGATGCTGACCTAAATGCAGGCCTGATTACCGAAGAGGAGGCCAGAAAGAGAAGGGAAGATATTAGGAGAGAGGCAGATTTTTATGGTGCAATGGATGGTGCTGGAAACTTTGTTGAAGGTGATGTAAATGCAGGTATTTTAATCACATTAATTAATATAATTGGTGGATTTTTCATTGGTGTTTTTCAAAGACATATGGATTGGCTAACAGCAGCAAAGACTTATACGATCCTCACCATAGGTGATGGCCTTGTATCTATTATTCCCTCTCTTATCATGTCCACGGCAGCGGGTTTTATAGTAACCAGATCTGCTGATCAGGGAAGTTTGGGCTCAGTACTTCTTGAACAGATAACATTAAGCTATAGGGCACTATTTTTGGTATCTTCTATCCTGGTTGTTTTTGGTATGGTTCCAGGTATGCCAACAATTCCATTTTTTGTCCTGTCATCCCTTATCTGCGGGCTTGGTTTTTTATCTAAAAGATATGCTGCCAGGATAGTTGAAGAGACTGCGGTTGAAGAAGCCAAAGAAAAAGAAAAAATAGAGACCCCAGAAGATGTTAAGTCTTTGTTACCTCTGGATACATTGTCCCTGGAAGTAGGGTATGGATTGATTCCACTTGTGGATGAACAACAAGATGGAAATCTTTTGGTTAGAATAAGGTCAATAAGGAGACAGATAGCCTTAGATATGGGAGTTGTTATCCCATCAATGCATGTCAGGGATAATTTAAACCTAAAGCCAAATCAATATGTAGTTAAGATTAAAGGAAATCCAGTAGCCACTGCAGAAGTATTACCTGATCATTATCTGGCAATGGATCCTGGGGGTGCAAAGAAGAAGATAAAAGGAATTGAGACAAAAGAGCCTGCCTTTAATTTGCCCGCAATGTGGATTACTGAAGAGCAGAAAGAGGAAGCAATATTGGCAGGATATACAGTAGTAGATCCTGCAACAGTGATAGCCACTCATCTGAGTGAAATATTTAAAAAGCACTTACATGAATTCATTGGCAGACAAGAGACCCAGGAACTTCTGGATACAGTGGCAAAACGTGCTCCAAAGGCCGTGGAGGAGTTGGTACCCAATATATTACCCTTAGGGACAGTGCAAAAGGTACTTCAAAATCTCGTATCAGAAGGTGTATCAATAAGGGATATGCTAACAATTGTAGAAACCTTAGCTGATTATGGGACATCCATAAAAGATCCAGATCAGCTAACTGAATTTGTAAGACAGAAACTAGCAAGGACGGTGGTAACTCCATATTTAAGTAGTTCAGGTTCTTTAAAAGTGATATCTTTAGATCCTTCTGTTGAGAATTTAATAAAAGAGCATATTAGACAGACAGATGCAGGGACTTACTATCTTTCCATGCCTCCGCAACTGGCTCAAAAAATTATAAATGCAATATCTAATACCTTTGAGAAGGTAGAAGTTGCAGATGGTCAGCCAGTACTGTTGACCAGTATTCAAGTAAGACCTCATTTAGCTAAACTTGTAACACGGTTTATCCCTTATTTACCAGTTTTATCCCATGCTGAAATCCCATCTGACATAAAAATAGAATCAGTAGCAGTAGTGAGGTTGAACAATGCAGGTTAAAACTTATAGAGGATACTCAAATTATGAGATTTTACAGAAAATTAAAGTTGAGATGGGGGATGACGCAATTATTTTAAATACCAGGACCGAGGAGGTAAATGGAAGGAAGATATACACTGTAATGGCGGCCAAGGAAGTGGATAGATCCAGGGAAAAGGAGGAAGAGAAGCCCAAGGAAAAGTTTAAGACCGAGGAGGTTTGGTATAGAGAGTGGAAGGAATTTAAAGAGCATATATTTTCTCTGTTAAAGAATTCTCTGGATATTCCTTCATTATCTTCAAGACAAAAGGCTGCTATAAGACAACTGGAATTGGAAGGAGTTGGTCAGGATTTTATTGTGAGCCTGATATCTTTACTTAAGAGAAACGGTAAATCCTTTATGGAAATTTTAAACAATATGGTAAAGGCTAAACCAATAGACAAATTGATAAGAGCTAAGAAATGTCATGTATTTGTGGGACCCCATGGAGTTGGAAAGACCTCTACTATTTTAAAATTGGCTTTGAGATACAAACGAAACAATCCAGAATCTTCGATATGTCTTGTAAATGTTGACAATTATCATGGAAAGGGAAAGCTCTTTTTAAAACACTATGCTGGGTTATCAAATTTTTCTTATAGAGATTTAAATGGGCTAAGAGACGCTGCTGCCCTAAAAGCAGATTTTGAGAAATTTGACAGGGTATTTATTGACACGCCAGGGCTGAGACAGGGAATGGATTTAGATTTGTGGTGGGAAGATTCTCCTTTAAGTCTAATTGAAGATGTGTGCGCTCACCTGGTTTTAAGTCCTCTTTATTCATCGCACCAAATAGACCATTATTTGGCTAAATTTCTCTCAGACAGGCTTACTTCTCTTATGTGGACAAAACTAGATGAAGCATGTATATTTGGCACTATGATATATACTGCTTTTAAGACACAGCTGCCTATTTCATTGATTACAAACGGGCCACAACTAAAAAATTCAGTTTATCCAGTAGACAAAGCTACCTTATGGAATTTAATCTTTAAACACAAAATTTCGTAGCTTGGTTTTGTTTACTTGTGAAGATTTAAAGGGTAGATGGGTTGATGGGTGGATGTGACTCGTGATTCGTGAACAGTGATTCGTGATTCGGAAATCGTGATTGGTGAACAGGAAGAGGGGCGTAGGGGCGGATTCCATATCTGCCCAATATTCGCCCATGGATTCCATATCCGACACGTAGGGGCAAATTCCATATTTGCCCGATTGTAGGGGCAATTCATGAATTGCCCAATTGATTAGTGATTAGTGAACAGGAAAAGGAGTGAACCAATAACCAATAACCGTGATTCGTGATTTGTGATTCGTGAACAGGAAGAGAGAAAAGGAGTAAGCCAATATACCAATACACTAATACACTAATATACCAATACACCAATATACCAATAACCAATATACCAAAGTTGGAGGGTTGTTTGTGATATATTTTGAGCCAAAGGGTGAAGAGACATCTTCTGCTACTACAAAAATCCCTTTTGTAGTCTCAATAACCTCTGGTAAAGGAGGAGTGGGAAAGACTAACATATCAACAAACTTGGCATGTCTTCTAGGTGAAAAGGGCTACAATACTCTACTCTTAGATGCTGATTTGGGTCTTGGGAATGTAGATGTGATACTTGGTATTACGCCCAGGTTCAATGTCCTTCACTTGCTTTCAAATGAAATATCCCTGGACAATGTTTTATTTAGGACTAATTACAATTTTTCTATTCTTCCAGCTCCTTCAGGTGTTGTGGAGCTTGTGTCACTTACCCCTGGCCAGAAATTGGAATTTTTGGATGCCCTGGATCCTTTAGACAGTGAGCTGGATTTTTTTATAGTTGATACTAGTGCAGGAATAAATGACAATGTACTTTATTTTAATATGGCAACTCAGCATCGTATAATTGTGTTGACTCCTGAACCAACTTCTTTAACAGACAGTTATGCCCTTATAAAGGTATTAAATCAACAACACGGCGTTAATGATTTTTTTGTAATCATCAATATGTGTGGCCATGAAAAACAGGCAAAAGAGGTATTTAAAAGGCTATATATAGCTTGTGATCGCTTTTTAAAAGGAGTATCTCTAAAGTTTCTTGGATTTATTCCAAAAGATAGCAATGTAGTTGAAGCTGTTAAGTTGCAGATACCTTTTTGCAAGAAATTTCCAAATAGCGAGGCATCTTTGGCACTGAATAAGATTTTGGATAAGTTATTAACTTTAAAAGATATAAAAAAACAAATAGATGGGAATATCAAATTCTTTTGGAAAAAACTCCTACTGCAAAGCTAGCAATGGCATATCAAATTATCTAAATGGGCTGTCCTCGTGGAATGAATTAGATTCAACGCTTCAAAAACATGTAGTTGAATCCTTGATTCAAAAGGTAAAAATTATTGCCTGTAGAATCAAAAATAAATTACCTTCTAACATTGAACTTGATGACCTGATTTCCGCTGGATGTGTTGGCCTTATGGAAGGCTTAAGAAATTTTGATGGGACTCATAATATAAAATTGGAGACATTTGTTGAAAACAGAATAAAAGGTGCAATCCTCGATGAATTAAGACGCCAGGATTTTCTCAGCAGAGGACTTCGACAAAATGTTAAATTAGTAGAAAATGTAAAGCAAAAACTCGAGCAATCCCTTGGACGAGAACCAACTATTGAGGAGATTGCAGCAAAAACAGGTCTATCAGAGGAGGAAATACAAAATTGTTTGGACATAATAAACAATAATTTGTTGATAAATTTTGATGTAGTAAGTCATACATTAAATAATGGCGAAGACAATCCAGAAACCTTGCTGGAAAAAAAAGAAATAGTCTCAGAAATTTCTCATCATATTGGCAAGTTGACAGAAAAAGAACAGTTAGTATTATCCCTTTATTATGTAGAAGAACTAACAATGAAGGAAGTGGCTGAGGTTTTAAATATAACAGAAGGAAGGGTTTCACAACTCCATTCCCAGGCAATTAAGAAATTAAGGAAAATA
>NZ_JBMYBT010000130.1:0-24816 GCF_053993635.1 Desulfothermus sp.
TTCGTTTTTTGGAGAGGTGTCCGAGCTGGCCGAAGGAGCACGATTGGAAATCGTGTGTACCGGAAATACCGGTACCGAGGGTTCGAATCCCTCCCTCTCCGTAAAAATTTAAGGAGCCAGACGGCAGGGGCGCTGTGAACCCCGTCAGGCCCGAAAGGGAGCAGCGGTAGCAGGTCTGCCTCTGGGTGTCTGGCTCCTTATAAAAAGGGGACACATCTTCTGTGTCCCCTTTTTCTTTGGTGAGTTTCTAGACAATCAACAGGTTCTTTGTTAATTTCCTTCTAGTTTATAAAAAAACAATTTTTTTCCAGGAGAATCAATATGTTAGATTTAAAATTTATTCAAAAAAATCCAGAGGTCGTCCAAGAGGCAATCAGAAAAAGAAGAATGGACTTAAATATACAGGACTTTTTAAAGCTTGATGAAAAGAGAAAGTCTATAATTCAAGAGGTAGAAAAACTCAGAAATCAATTAAATACAGAGTCAAAGGAAGTTGGCAAACTCAAAGCCAAAGGACAAGATGTCTCAGAAAAAGTCAAAAAACTATCTTTAATTTCAGATAAAATTAAGGAACTGGAAAGGGAAAAAAAGAAAGTTGAAAAAGAGCTCTTTGACTTTAGGGCACAGATTCCCAATATCCCTGCCAAAGATGTCCCAGAGGGAGATTCTGATGAGCACAATGTGGAAATTAAAAAATGGGGAACTAAACCAGAATTTGACTTTGAGCCAAAACCACATTGGGATATTGGCACCAATCTTAAAGGACTGGATTTTGAAAGGGCAGCTAAGCTAGCTGGATCCAGGTTTGCTCTATATTTTGGATGGGCAGCAAGGTTAGAGAGGGCCCTTATCAATTTTATGCTAGATGTGCAGACAAAAGAAAATGGCTATACAGAAGTGTTGCCCCCATTTTTGGTCAATGCTGACACAATGTTTGGGACTGGACAATTGCCAAAATTTGAGGAAGATCTATTTAAGATCAAAGATTGGGACTATTATTTAATTCCAACAGCTGAAGTACCTGTTACAAATATCTACAGAAATGAAGTATTAGATGAAGATGATTTGCCAATTGCATATACTGCTTATACCCCTTGTTTTAGGTCAGAAGCAGGCTCCTATGGTAAGGATACAAAAGGGCTGATTAGACAACATCAATTTAATAAAGTAGAGCTGGTGAGATTTGTCCATCCCGATAAATCCTACCAGGAACTGGAATTACTTTTGTCCCATGCTGAGTCAATTTTGCAAAAACTAGGGCTACACTATAGGGTCGTGGTTCTTTGCACAGGTGACCTTGGTTTTTCAGCGGCAAAGACATATGACATTGAAGTATGGCTTCCAGGCCAGAATACATATAGGGAAATTTCTTCTTGTTCCAATTTTGAAGATTTTCAGGCAAGGCGTGCCAATATTAAATTCAAACCAAAAAATTCAAAGAAAAAAGAATTTGTCCACACTTTAAATGGATCAGGTCTTGCGGTTGGAAGGACCTTAGTTGCTATATTGGAAAATTATCAAAGAGAAGATGGATCTATTATAATTCCAGAAGTACTAAGACCCTATATGGATGGAATAGAGATAATCTCCTGTCCAGAAAAATAAAAATATGGCTAAAATAAAAAATCTCCTCTTAGATAGAGATGGGACTATAATTGTTGAAAAACATTATCTAGGAAATCCAGATGATGTAGAACTCTTACCCAATGCAAAAGAGGCACTGAAAAAATTCACTCAAAAAGGGATTAAGCTATTTATTGTTACAAACCAATCAGGAATAGGAAGAGGATATTATAAGACAGAAGATTTTTTTGCAGTACAAAATAAATTATACGATATTTTAAATGAGTATAATGTAAAAATTAAAGATATAGAATTTTGTCCCCACACACCGAGTGATAACTGCACATGTAGAAAACCTGCCATTGGAATGTGGCAAAATTTGAAAAAAAAATATGGATTATTAGAAGATGAGACTGCAATTGTTGGAGATAAATTGTCTGATATATATTTTGGAATCAATGCAGGACTATTAGTTAACGCATTGGTACTTACAGGATATGGATTAAGTGAAAAGGAAAAATGCTCAAACATAAAAATTGATATAATAGCTAAAGACCTTTTAGATTTGTATTACCTGTTAGAAGAGCAAAGGTTAATATAATCATGAGCAAAATATCTAATGAATATAATTCAGGATGGTATTATCTTAAAAGGACATTATCTTACTTCAAACCCTATATACCACGTATTATATTGTCTATAATCTCAATGATCATTGTTGCAGCCTGTACTGCCTATTCAGCATATCTTGTGCAACCAGCTTTAGATAGAATCTTTATAGAAAAAAACAAAGAGGCCCTAAAAACCATTCCCATTCTGGTTATTTTGATTTTTGCCTTTAAAGGAATATTTAGATTAATTCAAAGTTATCAATTACAATTCTGTGCAATGAGGGTGTTAGAGACCTTAAGAAACCAACTCTATGAAAAAATGATAAGACTACCTATTACATTCTTTGAGGAAAATAGAGTTGGAATGTTAATGTCAAGGATAATAAACGATGTAAATCTCTTAAGAAATAGCGTACCTGAAATTGTAAACCTGGCAAAAGAATTTTTTACAGTAATAGGGCTTACCTTTGTTGCATTTTATCGAGATCCTTATCTTGCTACTTGGGCAATAGTTGTACTCCCAATTGCCCTTTATCCAATAGTTTATTTTGGAAGAAAATTGAGAAAATTAGGTAGGAAAAACCAGGAAAAAATTGCAGACATCTCCAATATATTACAGGAAATATTTAGTGGTATAAAAGTGGTAAAGGCCTTTGCCATGGAAAAAAAGGAGACCAAGACATTTGAAGTCCAGAATAGAAAACTAATAAGGATTGCCCTAAAAAGCATTTTTTACAATTCCCTATCTTCTCCTGTGATGGAATTTATTGGTTCCCTTGGAATTGGCCTGGTTATATGGTATGGAGGTACACAGGTAATAGCTGGCCATTCAACCCCAGGTACCTTTTTTTCATTCTTAACTGCAGTTATGATGTTATATGATCCTGTAAAGAGATTAAATAAATCAAATATGGTATTACAAAGGGCTATTGCAGGCGCAGAAAGGGTGTTCCAGGTACTTGATTCAGAAGAAATCTCAATTGAAGATGAAGGGGATCTAGAACTTAAGCCTCCCTTTAAAGAGTTAAAATTTGTAGATGTGTGGTTTAAATATCAAAATACCCCAGATTGGGCCATTCAAGACATTAACCTAAAAATTGCACCTGGAGAAAAACTTGCTATTGTTGGACCATCAGGTGCAGGTAAGACCACACTTATAAATCTAATCCCAAGATTCTACGACCCAATAAAGGGAAAAATCATCTTAAATGGAAATGACATAAGAAAATATACCCTTAGTTCCCTTAGAAGGTTTATTGGGATAGTTTCTCAGGAGACCATACTTTTTAATGCCTCCATTAAAGATAATATTACTTACGGAATTTTTGATGTTGATGAAGAGCAAATTATTAGGGTTGCAAAGATAGCCTATGCCCATGATTTTATATCTGCTCTGCCAGATGGATATGACACAATAGTAGGAGAAAGGGGAGTTAGATTGTCTGGAGGTGAAAAACAGAGGATAACAATTGCCAGGGCACTCTTAAAAAACCCTCCTCTATTAATTTTAGACGAAGCAACTAGCTCATTGGACACAGAATCTGAAAGGATTGTTCAAAATGCACTGGATAATCTCATGAAAAATAGAACTTCAATTATTATTGCCCACAGATTATCTACAATCTTAAGCGCAGATAGAATTGCTGTTATGGAAAACGGTAAAATAATAGATATTGGCCCACATAAGGAGATATTAAAAAGATGTAAACTTTATCAAAAATTATATGAAATGCAATTTAAAGATGAATAAAAGTCTATGAAAAAAATTTTAATGTGCATTTTTTTAATTTACGTATTTCCTTGTACATATTTATTTGCATCTCCCCCTATTCTATTCTTTGAAAAAAAAATAAAAAAAACCAGGAAAGAATATACTTTATATAAAGTAAAAAAAGGAGAACATATATATTCTATACTCAGAAAATTAAAACTACCTAAAACTGAATTTGGTAAATATATCAGAAAAATAAAACAATTAAATCCAGATATAAAAGATATAAATAAATTATATGCAGGTCAAATAATAAAATTACCAAAAATTCATTCTATAAAACATAGATGTAGAAAATGTTTAAATGGTTTTGCCATACATCCTTCATTAAAGGATCTGAGCTTAGAAGAATTAAAAGAGAGGTATCCATTTTACAAACAAAAATACACTGTAAAAAAAGGGGACACATTAGCCAAATTACTTAAAATAATTGGCAAAATTCCCAACTATTTAATTTATAACGAATATATATTAATTTTCAAAAAACTTAACCCACACATAAAAAATATAAACAATTTACCAAAAGGCGTTGAAATTATAATACCATCTAGAAATCCAAAAATTAAACCAGTTATCCAACATGAAGGAACAAAAATCTGTAATAATATTACATTATCTTTACTAGAAAAATTGGGATTTAGTATTTATAAAAAAGATATAATGGTCTTTCCTGTAAAAAAAGGGTGGATACAAATTGACACATCTAAATCTCCCATACTAGAAGACACAGAAGGGAAAAAAATAATTTTAGTTAATGATCCTAACACATATAAAAAATACAGAGAAATTGAAGATCCAAACATATCTGTATGTTTTTTACAAAATTTATCCATTTATGAGTCTTTGTTAAAAATATTCAAGTACACAAAAAATTTTAAAATCTGGCCCAAAAAACAAAATTTAATAATTACCCATAATTTTTTTGTAGCAGAATTAAAGGGTGACATACAAATCCTTAAATATTTTAATTTATCAAATACAAAAGAGATCTCCTATTACATATTTTTTCTAGACAAAAAAAATTGCACATATACCGAAAAGTTAACATATTCTTTTTTATTAAAAAATAAGATATTTGTTTATTTTTGGTGCAATAAAAAAAGTAATTTTATTTCATGTACAGATAATGTTGACAAAAATATTTATGTCCCTAAGATCTCAGCTATTAGCAATATTGCACCATTAAAGTTAAATAATTTATTAGAAAATGCTAAAATCAATATAAGTAATAGTTTAACTCTTTTTGTGCCAATACTTAAATTTAAAGAAAAAGACCATAGACCTATTTACCTCCTTGAATATAATGAACCAGAATTAGCTGCTATTTTAAGGGCTAAAGGTTACAACTGTTTTATTTACTAACTTTTAAACAAAGTGGAACATGCTATGAAAAAAAATTTATTTTTTCTAGTCCTATTAATATTAGTTCTATCAATTGTTTCTATTTCTCAAAGTTCCCTAACCAATGGTTCTAATAATAAAATCTCTGCCCTATATATTAGGATCTCAGGCACTATTAATCCAGCTCAGGTTGACCTTTTGGAAGATGGTTATAATGATGCTACCAGAAATAACTATGACCTCATAATAATTGGATTAGATACCCCAGGTGGGCTTGCTAAATCCATGAGGGACATGGTCAAAATAATTCTAAATTCTCGTATTCCAGTGGTAGTTTGGGTGGGACCAAAAGGGGCACAAGCTGCATCTGCAGGGGTATTTTTAGTAGCTGCATCAGATATTGCAGCCATGGCACCCAACACAAGTATTGGTGCTGCTTCTCCAGTTGCAATGGGAGGAAAAGACACTCCCAAGACCTTGGAGAAAAAAATAAAAAACGACCTCATGAGCCTTATTAGGTCTATGGCAAGGGAAAAGAACAGAAATTTCATGTGGTATGAGAGGGCCATAGAAACAGCAGAATCATTAAATGCACAAGAGGCTGCAATAAACAAGGTAATAGACATAATTGCTGTCTCCCCCACTGATCTTATGGAACAAATAGGCAAAAAGGGCTTTATGGAAAATGGAAAATTGATTAAATTTGATAAAAATAGCTATAAAATCATAGAATTTTCTCCATCCCTTCGATATAAATTTCTCTCATGGCTCCTTGATCCCCAAATTGCTTATTTACTCCTATTAGGTGGAATTGCTGGCCTCTTTTTTGAGTTGTCCCATCCAGGCGTAATATTTCCAGGGGTCTTTGGTTCCATATGTCTATTACTTGCCCTGTACGCCCTCTCTGTCTTACCAACAAATGTTGCTGGGCTGCTACTTATTTTACTTGGATTTGTCCTGTTTATACTGGAGATAAAAATAATTAGTTATGGTCTCTTAACCATTGGCGGGCTTGTTTGTATGTTTTTGGGATCCACTATTTTATTTAGATATGAGCCTGGAATAACTGGACTTAGTTATTCAACCATATTACCATCTTTATTTGTAATTGGGATCCTTGTAATTTGGGTGCTTTATCTTGTTACAAAAGTCCAATTAAAACCCACAAAACTTGGAATTGAAGGAATAGTTGGAATGATAGGTGAGGTAATAGAATGGAAGGAGAACAAAGGAAAGATAAAGATCAGGGGTGAAATCTGGAAAGCAGAAACAACCAGGGGAAATACCAATCTATCTAAAGGGACAAAAGTAAGGGTGGTTGACACCCTTGGTTTGACATTAATTATTGAACCTATTCAAACCTTAACAACGTAAGGAGGACTAATATGTTTTCATTGCTACCAATCTTAATAATAGCTTTTTTGTTTCTGGCATCAGCTATTAAGGTCGTGAATGAATATGAAAGGGCTGTAATATTCAGACTTGGGAGGATTTTAAAGGCAAAAGGACCTGGTTTGATCATACTTATTCCAGTTGTGGACAAAATGATTAAGGTCTCTTTAAGAATTATCACCCTGGATGTGCCTTCCCAGGACGTTATTACAAGGGACAATGTGAGTGTTAAAATTAATGCAGTTGTGTATTTCAGGGTTGTTGACCCTGTTAAGGCAGTAATAGAGGTAGAAGACTTCATGTTTGCTACCACCCAACTTGCCCAGACTACCCTAAGATCCATTTGCGGTTCAGTGGAACTTGATGAAATTCTAACCCATAGGGACAAGATCAACTCCCAGATTCAGGACATTTTAGATGAACATACAGATCCTTGGGGAATTAAAGTAACCAATGTTGAATTAAAACACATAGATTTGCCACAGGATATGCAACGTGCAATGGCAAGACAGGCAGAGGCTGAAAGGGAACGTAGATACAAGGTAATTAGTGCACAAGGTGAATATCAAGCCGCTGAAAAATTGGCACAGGCTGCTGAAATAATTGCCAAAAGGCCCATGGCCCTGCAGCTTAGATATTTGCAGACATTAAGGGAAATGTCCTATGAAAGTAACTCAACTACCATTCTACCTATTCCTCTGGATTTATTTAAAAATTTAATTCCAGTAAATAAAGAAACATCCATTACCAAAGAATAAAATTTATTGACTAAGATTGACTTTAAAAATATTTTTGACTGCGAAAAAATAATAAAATAAAAAATATCAATATCAAAAGGAGTAAAGATATGGCTGAGAAAAGATATTGTCCCTATTGCCATCAGGAAATGGAATATTGGCTTGCCCCACCAGAAACTGGTTGGGGTTATATTTACGTTTGTTTCAACAACCAGTGCTCTTTTTATAGAAATTCTTCAGATAACATTTTAAATAAAGGGGAAGACCAGAGACATTTTGCAGCTAGATATGGAGAAGATCCTGCTAATAATTTTCATCCAATAAATATACTTGCATATAATCCCTTTGTTAAATTAGAAGAAGACAAATAAAAACCCGCTCAAGGCGGGTTTTTTTCGTATCTCATGGAAAAACTCTATACTATCAAAGAACTATCATCCATTTTAAACGTGCCTGAGAGCACGCTGAGATACTATCGTGATAGATTTGAAGAATTTATACCAGTAGTTGGAAAGGGAAGAAAAAGGAGGTATAAAAAAGAATCAATTGAAATATTTAAACAAATAATAAAGGGATATGAAGAAGATTTAACTACAAAACAAATAAGAAACAACTTATTAAAAAAACTCTCTAAAAAGGACTCAGAACCAGAAATTAATAAGGATCAGCTTCAACAAATCCTGGAAAAACAATCTCAAATCCTGGATCTTTTGGCCGAAGATATAAGATCTAAAAAGGATTTTGAAAAAGAGCTAGACAACTTAAAAACAAGGCTAAAAAAAATAGAAAAAGCCTTGATAAAGCTTATTTCTAACTATAAACACTTTAAAAAACAATTGGATAAATACATAGACATTTCACACAATAACAAGGAGATTTTATAATGGAACAGGAATTAAAAAACTTAATTGATGCAATTTCACCAATAGATTCTAACATATTTCAAAAAGCTAAAGAACATACAGCTCAGTTAGTAATGCCTCCACGGGCCCTTGGGAGACTACATGAAATTTCTGAAAGGATCTGTGCTATCCAAAGGACATTAAATCCAGATGTTTCCCAAAAACAAGTTATAGTCTTTGCCGGAGATCACGGGATTGTTGAAGAAGGGGTCTCAGCCTTTCCACAAGTAGTAACCTTAGAGATGGTGCGTTGTTTTATAAAAGGCGGGGCTGGAATTAGTGTTATTAGCAGGTTTGTTGGTGCCAAGGTTATGGTTGTAGATATGGGGATTATTCCTGATTTTATTCCTGAAAACCAGGAAGAAAAAGCAATATTCAAAGATAAGAAGGTTGCAAGGGGGACAAAGAACTTTGCAAAAGGCCCTGCAATGACAAGGGATGAGGCCGTCCAATCCATATTAAATGGCTTTAATATTGCGAAAGAGGCTATTTCTAATGGCATAAAGATAATTGCAACTGGTGATATGGGGATTGGAAATACAACACCCTCTTCTGCCATTGGATGTGTCTATACAGGGGAAAGTGCAGAAGTAATGGTTGGTCCAGGGACAGGAATTGACCAGGAAGGTATCAAAAAAAAGATAGCTGCTGTTAAAAAAGGACTGGATGTAAACAAACCAGACCCAAAAGACCCAATAGACGTGTTATCAAAGGTAGGTGGTTTTGAGATTGGCGGAATTGCTGGGTGTATCCTGGCGTGTGCCTACCACAAAATTCCCGTTATGATTGACGGTTTTATTTCGACTGCAGGTGCACTTATTGCAAAGGCACTGTGTCCTTCTAGTGTTGAATACATGTTTGCAGGACACAAATCAGAAGAACCAGGACACATAGCCATGCTAAAACATCTTGGACTAACTCCCCTCCTTGACCTTGGTATGAGACTTGGTGAAGGAACAGGTGGAGCCCTTGCCATGAACATTGTGGACGCAGCATGCCATGTGTTTAATGGAGTCATGACATTTGACCAAGCTGGAGTACATGAAAAAGAAAATTAAAATATGTACAGAAACAAAATCAAAGAATATCTGCCACTCTATCTTGTTATAGACAGGGCATCTTGCCAAAATAAAGATATATTTTTTGTATTAGAACAGGCAATAAAAGGTGGAGTTACTCTTGTACAGCTTAGAGAAAAAGAGATATCAGCTAGAGAATTTGTTGAGCTTGCAATAAAGACAAAAGATTTTCTATCTAAATTCAATGTTCCTTTGATTATAAACGACAGAATAGATGTGGCACTTGCATCTAAGGCAGACGGTGTACATGTTGGGCAGGAAGATATACACCCAAATTACGTTAGAGAAATAGTGGGAGATGATCTAATAATTGGACTTAGTGTAAATAACGAAGAACATGTTAAGGAAGCAAATAAACTGGATATAGATTATGTGGGCATTGGGCCTGTTTTTAAAACAATGACCAAAAAAGACCCAAAGCCCACTTTATATCCCCATGGACTTAAAAGACTCTTAAAACTACTCCAAAAACCAAGTGTGGCAATTGGTGGAATTAATATAGAAAATTGTAAAGAAGTAGTAAAAACAGGAGTTAATGGAATTGCTGTAGTCTCTGCAATATGCAAACACAATGACCCTTTTTTAGCTGCAAAGAAATTAAAAACATGTATTACTCACCATCATCTAAAATTGAGTATATAACAAAAACTGTGTATATCCCGGGGTGTTGAGGGTGATAAATAAGGAGAGATTAGTGATCAGTGTGACAACAGATCACAGACACTGATCACAGATCACTCTTAATTAAAATTTACACAAATAATGTTACAGGCTCAAAAAATTAGATATTATACTTGAGCACAAAGATATAAAATTTTCCACACTCACCTCAAGAGGGCCTTGATTTTTAAAAACAATTTTATTTTTTGCTTCAACATCAAATGAGTATCTGTCCAATCTCTGTTTTAGTATATTCATATCTTCTCTATTTCTATAGGTAAGCCTTTTTTTTATTGTTTCATAATCAGCAGTAACGTAGATAGTAAAAACATTTTTAAAGTTTTCTTCAAAAAATGATATTGTTTTTCTTGATACTGAAATAAAATTACAACAATCTTCTTTTATTAAATATTCAGGAATTCCATACAAATATCCATAACTCTTCCAGGTTACAAGAAAAAAATTTGATTGCATAAGGATATTAAACCCTTGTTCACACACAAAAAAGTTGTCTTCAAATTCATCTGGGGGTCTGGTTATATATCTCTTAACAAAATTTACACGGGGATAAGAGGCAAAATATTTTCTTGCCTCACGAATTAGTGTATCCTTACCTGCTCCACTTGGACCACAAATCAATATTATGTTCTTCATAGATTTATTCTTCTTAAAAATTGTTGACAAATTCATCTCTCTGAGACTACAACTTTGTGAAAATTTTCTCTAACAGGAGATATACTAGGAGTCAAATGGAGATTTTATCAACCTATTTTAAGGAGGAGTGCAATGAACATACTTATTTTTGGGCCAAATGGCAGTGGTAAGGGTACGCAAGGCTCATTACTTAAAAAGAAGTTCAATTTAGCCCACATAGAGTCAGGCGCGATCTTTAGAGATCACATAAAAAATGGTACTGAGCTTGGGAAAAAGGCCAAAGAATACATAGACAAAGGTGAGCTGGTACCAGATGAGATCACTATTCCCATGGTCCTTGAGACATTAAAAGAAAAAGGCAAGGATGGATGGCTTTTAGATGGATTTCCAAGAAATATAACTCAGGCCAAGAAGTTGTGGGAGGCCCTTCAAGAGGCTGGAATGAAGTTAGATTATGTAGTTGAGATTAAACTGGATAGGGAAACTGCCAAAAATAGAATCATGGGAAGAAGGTTATGCGAAAACGATCCTAATCACCCAAACAATATCTATATTGATGCAATCAAGCCAAATGGCGACAGGTGCAGGGTATGCGGCGGTGCATTAAAAACAAGGTCTGATGACCAGGACGAAGCTGCAATAAACAAAAGACATGACATCTATTATGACACTGAAACTGGCACCCTGGCTGCTGCTTATTTCTTCAAAAAACTTGCTGAAGAAGGAAAGACAAAATATGTGGAAGTAGATGGATCAAAGGATATTGAGACAATCAAACAAGATCTCTTATCAAAAATCCAAGGTTAAGAAAATGAGGGGCGAGCTTACGCCCCCCTTTTAATCTTCATTTAATTCTGGTATATTTTTAAAGAATTCTAAACATTCAGGGTTTCTTAAGGCATCTTTATTTTTCACTTCTTCATTGTGAATTACCTTCCTAACAGCAATCTCCACCTTCTTCATATTCAGGGTATATGGGATATCTGGAACCTCGATAATTTTATCAGGCACATGCCTTGGCGATGCATTATTTCTAATTGCGCTTTTTATTCTTTTCTTTAACTCATCATCTAGTTTATATCCTGGATTCATTTTAACAAAAAGTATTACCCGCACATCATTTTTCCAATTCTGACCCACCACAAGACTATCTTCGATCTCCTCAAATTGTTCCACCTGACGATAAATCTCAGCAGTTCCAATCCTAACTCCCCCAGGATTTAGGGTAGCATCAGACCTTCCGTATATAATCACCCCTCCCCTATCATTTATCTCTATAAAATCTCCATGGCGCCAGACACCAGGATATACGTTAAAATAGGCATCATGATATTTTTTTCCATCTGGATCATTCCAAAAATAAAGGGGCATAGAGGGAAATGCAGCTGTGCATACAAGCTCACCCTTTTGATTGTAAACAGGTTTTCCATTTTCATCATATGCATATACCTTCATCCCAAGTCCCCTACACTGGAGCTCTCCAGAATATACAGGGAGCATTGGATTTCCAAGGGCAAAGCAACCATTTAAATCTGTCCCACCTGAAATAGATGATAGCTGCAAATCACCTTTTACTGCATCATACACGTATTCAAAACCCTCCTCTGGCAGGGGGGAGCCTGTTGACAAAACAGCCCTTAATTTTGATAGGTCAAACTCATCCTTTGGACGCACCTTTGCATTTTGAAGTGCAGATATATATCCAGCACTTGTACCAAAGACAGTCAAGGATATATCCTCAGCCATTTTCCACAAAACCCTTGGACTTGGATAAAATGGATTTCCATCATAAAGCACAATTGTTGCACCTACAGCCAAGGAGCTAACCAGCCAATTCCACATCATCCATCCACAGGTTGTAAAATAAAAGATCTTATCATCCCGTGTTAGATCAGTATGCAAAATAAGTTCTTTTAAATGGTTTATTAGCACACCACCAGCACTTTGAACCATACATTTAGGAAGTCCAGTAGTTCCAGAAGAATACATAATATAGTGGGGGTGAGAAAAGGAAAGCTGGACAAAATCAATAGATGGATCCCTTTCACTGGATTTAAATTCATCTAAAAATACACCATTTTTTATACCAGAGATATCGGGATTTTCTTCTAAAAAAGGAACCACTACCACCTTTTCAATGGAATCTATTTGTTTTAGCACCTCAACAACTCTGGATATGGAATCTATTTTTTTGCCTTTATAGCTGTATCCATCTGCTGTAAATAAAACCCTTGGCTTTATCTGACCAAATCTATCTAAAACTCCTTTAATTCCAAAGTCAGGTGAACAAGAAGACCAGGTAGCACCTAAAGATGCAGCTGCCAGCATTGCTATTATTGTCTCAGGGATATTTGGCATATACCCAACCACCCTATCCCCTGGCCTTATATCTAGCTGCTTCAAGGCCTTTGCCACCCTGGCAACTTCTCTATTTAACTCCTTGTATGTAAGGGTTCGTTTTTCTCTATCTTCTGCAAAGGCGATTATTGCCAGATTATCGTCATTATATCTAAGTAAATTTTCAGCAAAATTCATCTGAGCACCAGAAAACCATTTGGCTCCTGGCATTTTATAAGGGTCATCTACAACCTCGTCATAATCCTTTGAATTCAAAATCTTCACAAAATCCCATACAGCAGCCCAAAAATCACCAATATCAGTAACAGACCACTCCCAGAGTTCACTATATGTTGAAAAAGATTTTTTATATCTTTCATTAACATAAGCCATAAATTTAAACATATTGGAATTTTTTATCCTTTCCTCAGAAGGCTTCCAAAGTAATTTGCCCATCTCCTCCCCCTTTTCAAAAGTTGGTTAAAAATACAAATCTAACCCTCATAGAGCACGGCTAATATAGTGGCAGATTCCTTTTTAGCAGCAAGCATATGGGGATAATTTGAGAGATAATACAGGGAATCTCCTGGTTTTAACTCAAAACGGTCATCACCTATTTTCGCAATTACCTCTCCATCTAACACGAATATAAACTCCTCCCCATCGTGGATTGAGGTCTCTTCATCGGGATTTTCCTTTAATTTTACGATAAGTGGCTCCATGTGTTTACCCTTAACATCAGGTGCTAAAGACACATAAGAATAGAGTTCCCTCTGTCCCTTGGGAGTTGTAGACCTGACAATCTTTTTCCTTTGTTTTGCAGATGTGAGACAATAGGGTTTATCACCACCTTCACCTAAAAATTCACCAAGCCCCCTTTCAAGCACCTTGGATAATTTTATAATCATCCCAAGTTGAGGCTGGATTTTGCCCTGTTCTACATTTTCAAGAAGTTCTTTATCAAAACCTGTTTGTTTTGAAAGCTCATCTAAGCTAAGTCCCTTCTCTTCCCTGATCTTTTTTATTGTTTTTCCAATGTCCACTGTTTCTCTTTGTTCCTGCTCTTTTATCTCACCTGTTAAAGACTCAAAATAATCTACATTAATATATGGTTTGTCCTTGGCCATATACTCTCCTTGTTTTTTTTCTTGGTTTATATTTCCATTCATTTCTTATAATTAGACACTCTCCTTATGGATTCATTATTGAATCTGGGACCGTTGGGTCTTTTTCCCAGCCATCAGGTATCTTTTGGCCATCCTTTTCTCCTAATTTCTTTTTTCTCTCAGCTAAACCAGGCCTTGCGAACTCTGGATGACCCTGTTTTTCTGTCCTGCCATTGACAACTGCCTCAGAACGGAGTCTCCTTTTTAAGGTCTTTTCCATCATTTTTCCAAGCCAGAGCACCTTATCTACATCATAACCATGTTCAATACCCATCTCATCGACCATTACAAGGAGATCCTCAAGACATATAAGACCAACATACCTCTCATCTTTATAATAGTATTCCCCAGTACCTGGAACTGGTCTATCATCCAAAAAATTAGCAGGTTGACCACCAAGTCCACCTAATGTTGCCTCAAAATGGGTGATACCTGCCTGAAGCGCTGCAAGCACTGCTGCTGATCCAATCCTCTTTGTCTCATGGAAATGTGCAATGTGCACATCTGGATTTGGTATCTCATCTAAAATCATTGAAAAATATCTATAAACTTCTGGAGGAGATGCACTTCCATCATGGTCCGCGTGTTCCACATCATGTGCCCCAATCTCAAACCATCGTTTTGTAAATTCCACAGCTTCTTTTAGCTCAGTTGCACCACTAATTGGACTGCCCCAGATAGTGCTAACAGTGCCACACATCTTTATCCCAACATCTGAACACTTTTTAATACATCTTTCTGCCTCTTTCCAGTACTCAGGCAAAGTAGTAGCAGAATTTGCATAGTGATGTTGTTCATCTGTAGATACCATCATAAGGACTCTATCTGGGCCAATACCTCGCTGATGTAATTCAATAGCCCTATCAACTGCCTTTTCACGTATTGTCACACACGTAAAGGTGATGTCATCAGGATTAATTCCCCTTTTTGCACACCTTTTTTTAAACCTCTCGCTCCTAAAGTAGGCAAGTACCTCTTCTGCGTCTCTAAATTGTGGCATAATATATGGATTTCCCAGATTGGTGAGTTCAATATCCCTACACCCTGCGAAAATCAGCTGTTCTGCATAGTATATCTTGGCTTCAGTGGATATAAATTTTTCTTCGTGTTGAAAACCATCCCTAATGGTTATATCGCCAATTACAACTTTTTTAGGCATTCTTGGAAAAATTTTCCAGAGATCATATTCTGCCATAACATCCTCCTAAAATCTGAAATTACCAAAAGAGGGCTCTCCAATTGGTTTAATTAAACTTACCTCAAATGCCATGGAAAGCCATTTTCTTATTTCAGAAAATTTTAAAATACGATCATTAAGTAATCTTGCTCCACAATAAAATGGATGGGCTTCCCTGTCGTATTTATCCATCATTTTTTTGTAAAACCCATCTTCTTCTTCTTTTGTCATGGGCTTTCCCTTTGCGGCCCTTTTTCTTTTTTCAATTGAAAGCAAGACCCCTGCCGCACTCTTTCCACTCATGACAGATGTCCTGGCCCTCATTGTTGCGAATAAAAAGTGTGGCCTATACGCCCTACCACACATACCATAATTGGCAGCTCCGTGATCAGGACCTATTACCAGCTGAATTCTGGGCACCTGGGCACATGATACTGCCCTAACCATATCAGCGCCATATTTCCCAATCCCCATGTGTTCAGACTCAGAACCAACCATATATCCAGGGGAATTTTGGATAAACAAAAGGGGAATCTTTTCGTAAGAACATCTTACAATCCATTCCGTTGCCTTTTTTGCAGCTTCAACAAAAATTATTCCCACTCCATTTGAAGCAATTACTCCAACAGGTATCCCATCTATCCTAATTTTTCCTGTTACAATATTCTCTCCTCTACCAGGTGCAAATCTTCTTTTATATTCAATAAACTCACTGTCATCGGCAATTGCCCTGATAAATGCCCTAACATCAACACTTCTGCTCACCTGAGCAGGTAGTATTTCATATATTTCTTCAGCAGGAACCTTTGGAGGCCTTTTTTCAAATCTGTGACAATGGATCCTTTGCACCGGCTCCATTGATAATATTTCCCTGACCTTTAATATACCTTCTTCCTGGGTTTTACAAAAATAATCAGCACCCCCAGAAATCCTTGTATGCACATCAGCACCACCTAAGGCCTCTGCTGTTATTTCCTCACCTGTAGCCATTTTGACCAAAGGGGGACCACCCAAAAAAGAATATGCCAATTTTTCCACCATAACTGCTTGACACGCCATAAACACTATATATGCCCCACCAGCTGTATTACCTCCAGTACTCATGGTTATCTGCTTAATTCCCTTAGCAGACATCCTTGCCATATTATAAAACATGGCTCCAAAGTGATCTTCCCCTGGAAACACATCTGCCTGCATTGGGAGATAAGCACCACCAGAATCTGCTATGTAAACACAATTTAAACCACACTTTTCAGCAATTGCCTGAGCACGCAGATGTTTTTTTAAAGTAATAGGAAAGTATGTCCCTGCTTTTACCCTGGAATCATTGGCAATTATCATTGTCCAATTGCCATGAATCTTCCCTATTCCAGTGACTATTCCTGCGCAAGGCACATCTTCAACATCTGGATAATTCATTCCAAAGCCTGCAATCCTGCTGAGTTCATAAAATTCAGTTCCTGGATCAATTAATAAATTTATTAATTCTCTAACAGGTCTTTTACCCTGTTTTTTTAATCTCGAGACCGCCTTTTCCCCACCTGGCCAAACAGCTTTTTTCACAAGCTCATCTAATTTTTCTTCTTCTTTTTGCCAAAAGAGCCTGTTGTTTGTTCTTTCATCCATTTTATATTCCCTTTTTTATGTGTGTCTATGACCTGTGTTTCTCAACCAATCACCCTTACTGTTACCATTTATTTCCCTTTATAATTTGGTTTTCTTTTTTCCTTAAATGCCCTTAGTCCTTCTAACCTATCTTCTGTGGGAATGGTTATCCAATAGGCATTGGACTCAATTGCAAGACCAGTATTTATATCAACTTCTATACCTTTATTTATTGCATACTTTGCCTGTTCAATGGCAATTGGCCCTGTTTCACATATCTCCAGGGCTAATTTTTCGCACTCTGAAAGCAAGTTTTCCAGGGTGCATATCCTATTGACAAGTCCAATGTCTAATGCCTCTTTTGCGCTTACCCTTTTGCCTGTAAAAATAAGCTCTTTTGCCTTGGCCACGCCCACAATTCTGGGAAGACGTTGGGTTCCGCCAGCCCCAGGAATAATAGCCAACCTTGTCTCAGTTAGTCCTAAAGTAGCATTTTCTGAGGCTATGCGAATATCACAAGCAAGAGCCAGTTCAGTGCCGCCACCCAGTGCCACTCCATTTATAGCTGCTATAACAGGCTTGGGAAGATTTTCAATATCTGTAAAAAGATTTCTTATTGTATAAATAAACTCCCTTACCTTATCCTCTGGCATACTTGCCCTTTCTTTTAAATCTGCACCAGCACAAAATGCCCTGTCACCAGCACCGGTTATTATCACAACCCTTATATCCCTTCTAAATCTAATAGAATCTATTTCTCTTTTTAATGCATGTAACAGGTCAAAATTAAATGCATTCATCACCCGGGGACGATTTAATGTCAAAATACAAATCTGATCTTGTTCTTGTTTAAGTAAAATTTCTTCCTCCATAGCCATACCCCTAAGTATTACAGTTAGAAGCAAAAAGGCTAATAAAAAACCTTTTTGCTTCTAACTATGGTTAATTTTTAAGTTTAAGCTGTTTCTACCTTTGCATCTTCCTCCCTACCAAGCAACCTGGTAGCCTCTTCCCTAAGTTTATATTTCTGGATCTTACCACTTGCAGTAGTTGGATATTCATCTACAAAGAACCAATACTTGGGTATCTTATGGAATGCTATCTTATCTTTGCAATATTCTTTTAATTCTTCCTCTGTAGCCATCTCACCTTCTTTTAACTGTACAAATGCTGCAACTTCTTCTCCATATTTTTTACTTGGAACTCCAACTACCTGTACGTCTTTAATCTTTGGATGGGTATACAAGAACTCCTCAATTTCCCTTGGATAAATATTTTCACCACCCCTTATTATCATGTCTTTTATTCTACCAGTTATCTTGCAGTAACCATTTTCATCCATTATTGCAAGGTCACCAGTATGTAACCACCCTTCTTTATCAATTGCATTTTTAGTGGCTTCTTCATTTTTATAATATCCCTTCATCACATGGTATCCCCTGGTACAGAGTTCTCCCTGAACTCCTGGGGGTACTTCTTCTCCAGTATCTATATCCACTATTTTTACTTCTACATGGGGAAGTGCCCTTCCAACTGTTGATACCCTTATTTCTATTGGATCTTCGGTCCTTGTTTGAGTTATAACAGGAGATGCCTCGGTCTGGCCATAGGCAATGGTCATTTCCTTAGCGCCCATCACATTCACAACCTTTTTCATAACCTCTATTGGACATGGAGAGCCTGCCATTATTCCTGTTCTAAGGGATGAAGTATCATATTTTTTCTTCTCCATCTCTTCCAACTCTGCAATAAACATTGTTGGCACACCATGAAGGGCAGTACATTTAAGTTGTTCCACTGTCCTCAAAACTGCATCTGGCTTAAATTGGACTACAGGACACATGGTTGCTCCAGAAACCAGACAGGTCAGGGTTCCAAGTACACAACCAAAACAGTGAAAAAAAGGAACGGGTATACACAATTTATCTTTTGGACTAAACTTCATACACTCTGCAATTGATTTTGCATTTCCAATAATATTAGTATGGGTGAGCATAACACCCTTTGGAAATCCAGTGGTACCAGATGTATATTGCATATTTATTACTTCATCTGGTTTGAGCGATTTCTGCACCTTATCCAATTCTTCATCTGATACACTCTCTCCCATCTTCATCAAATCCTTCCAATTAAACATCCCTGGGGGTGTTTCTTCACCTATAAACACAATATTTTTTAAAAATGGCAGATTTTTATTTTTTAGTTTACCAGGTTCACTATCTTTTAACTCTGGACATACCTTATTCATTACCTTTATATATTCATCAGGTTCCCTCACACCCCCAATCAAAAAGAGTGTTGTTGAATCTGATTGTTTTAAAAGATACTCAAGTTCAAATGCCCTGTAATTGGTGTTCACTGTAACTAAAACAGCCCCCATTTTGGGAGAACCAAACTGAAGATACAACCATTCTGGGACATTGTTTGCCCATACCGCAATATGATCTCCTTTCTTAACCCCCATGGCCAAAAGGCCCTTTGCAACCTGCCTACAAATTTCATTAAATTCTCTGTAGGTGTGGCTGATTCTTTTGGGCTCTAAATACTCCACAGCCATTTGATCTGGCATCTGCTCAGCCACTAAATCCACCAAATCCCCTAAAGTGATCTTACCAACTTCAAATCTTGGTAATTCCATACGTCTCCCCCTCCTTTTTAACAACCAATATGTCTTGATATTACAATCCTCTGAACTTCAGAGGTCCCCTCACCTATATCCAATATCTTTTGATCCCTATAAAACCTCTCAACATCATATTCTTTCATAAGGCCATAGCCACCATGTATTTGAACAGCCCGATCAACTACTCTCCCCATAAGCTCAGAACAATATAATTTTGCCATTGCAGCATATTTGGCAAAGGGCCTATTATGGTCTCTTAGCCAACAGGCCTTATATAGAAGATTTTTGGCACACTCGATCTCTGTTGCACAATCTGCCAATTTAAAGGCAATGGCCTGAAATTTTGATATTGGCTGGCCAAATTGCACCCTCTGTTTTGCATATTTGAGTGCCTTTTCATAGGCACCTTCTGCTCCACCCAGGCCCATGGCACCAATTGATAACCTGCCGCCATCCAAGGTCATAAGCATCTGCTTAAATCCATCTCCCCGTTTTCCAAGCATATTTTCTTCTGGTACCCTCACATTATCAAAATAAAGCTCTGCTGTATTTGATGCCCTCCACATCATTTTACCATGAATGGTCTTAGCAGTAAAACCTTTGGTGCCATGTTCAACTAAAAAACAGGTATATTCTGGTCTTCCATCCTCCCTTGTACCTGTTACAGTCTGAACAGTAACTCCCATGGATATTGGGCTTGATCCATTAGTTATAAAAATCTTAGATCCATTTATAACCCATTCATTTCCATCCTTGACTGCAGTGGTCTTGGTACCTCCAGCATCAGATCCTGCTTCTGGCTCAGTTAATCCAAACCCCCATAGTCCTTCTCCAGAACACAATTTTGGCAGATACTTATTTTTTTGTTCTTCTGTACCAAAATAATAAATAGGACCAATACCAAGGGAATTTCCTGCAGCTATTGTGGCTGCCTGTGAGGCATCAACCTTTGCTAGCTCCTCAACAGCAATAATATAAGATAGGTAATCAAGGCCCTGGCCACCATATTTCTCAGATACAAACATTCCAAAAAGGCCGATTTCTCCCATCTTTCTTGTGATTTCCACAGAAAATTCCTCTTTTTCATCAAGCTCCCTTGCTACAGGGGCAATCTCTTTTAATGCAAATTTCCTTACTTCCTTTTTTATCATTTCTTGCTCTTTAGTAAGATCAAAGTCCATACCCCCTCCTTAGTAGTTTAATTTTACAATTAATAAAATTAACCCAAATTCATTTTCATGACTATATTATTCAATTTTATAATTTTTTAAATAATCAGAACATTTTTTTAATTTATTTATATCTACTCCTGCATAAATATTAAGCTCATTTAAAAGATTAATAGCCTCCTCTGTAGAGATATTTATATAACTTGTATCTATAAATGGACATCCTCCCAGATAACCAAATGAAGTATCAAATCTTTTAATCCCAAATTTAAGACTCTCATACATATTAACAATACCTAAATTCATTTTTGAATGAAAATGCATTGAGATAATATTTGCATCTATTTTTTTTAATATATTCTCAAAAAATTCATTAATTAAAATAGGATTTGCCCTTGCAGTTGTATCAGCAAATACTATTTCATCTACTCCTATATATAAAAAAATATCAACAATTTCTAAAACATCATCTACTGTAACATCACTATAACTCATATAACCAAAACAACATTGGATACTTCCTCTTATATAAAGACCATTATTTTTAGCAGTCAACAACATATGTTTTAAACTAGCCAGGGCATCTTTTTTTGACATTCCTGTATTCCTCACACTAAATTCACTACTGGCAGATATTGAGATTTCAACACCCTTAGCACCAGCTGAAATTGCCCTGTCTAACCCCTTTTTGTTTAAAACTAAGCTCGTTAAAGTCAAATCAGTATTTTTAAAATACCTTACTATCTCTTCAGCATCTTTAAATTGAGGAACCTTTCTGGGATTTACAAAAGAGGTTATCTGAATATTTCTAAGACCTGCATCTATCAGGTTCTCAATTATTTTTATTTTATTCTCAGTGGATATAAAACAGGGATAAGATTGGAGCCCGTCTCTAGGGCCAACTTCTATGAGAACAACTTGAGAGGGAAGGATATTTGATTTCATCTAATTCTATTAGTTCCTTTAACAAAACAGAGTTACAAGAAAACAATTATGATTTTATTTATTAAAAATAGTTTATATTAACATCCTTTTTTTGTCAATACAATCCTAACAAAATGATAACAGAAATATAATAGCTTATAATTTCTTCCAGAATAGCTATATTTCCCCTTGACAGAATCCACAAAAAGACTTAACAAATTTTTCCGTTACGGGCCATTAGCTCAATTGGCAGAGCAACGGACTCTTAATCCGGAGGTTGAAGGTTCGACTCCTTCATGGCCCATATAAACGTAATTAAAGCCGGTTAGCAAAAAGCTAATCGGCTTTTTTGTTTTTAAAAGCTCTGGGGTAACTTCAGGGCAACTTTAACCGGGTTTTATTTTTCTTTTAGTCGTAAGCTGTCACACCAGATATTTTTGCACATAAATTGAGAAGACTCCCAAACAGTACTTCCTTTTTTCGCCAAAATGTAGCAAATAAACTACCTTACACCTTAAGTATATTGATTTTTTTCTATATTTTTGTTTAAGTTCAAATTTGTAATTCGTGGCAGAAGTTAAGACATATGAAATTGACACAAAGCCAACATAAGGGTAATTGGCTAATCTTTCCTAACATCCAAAAACTTCTAAAAAAATATGAAAGAACTCTTTAAGGTCTATAAAAGCATAAAAAATCAGATTGAGAAACGGCTGGCCGAGTTTAAAAAAATATACTCCCACGGAAGTGATGAAGACATCTTATATGAGCTCTTATTTTGCCTTCTCACCCCCCAATCAAGGGCAAGGACTTGCTGGATGGCCATTGAAAACTTAAAACAACAAAACATTATTGCCAATCCTTCCTATGAAATTATCCTATCCAATCTAAATGGAGTGAGGTTCAAATACAAAAAGGCAAAATACATCCAAGAGGCAATAGAAAAATTTTCTAAGCAAGACAAAATTGTCATAAAAAAAACTCTGGAGGAAATAGGATCCACTAAAAAAATAAGGGAATTCCTGGTAAAAGAAATTAAAGGACTTGGTCTAAAAGAGGCTAGTCATTTTTTAAGGAATATTGGGAAAGGAGAGGATCTGGCCATATTGGATAGGCATATTTTAAAAAATTTGAAAAATTACAATGTGATAAAAGATATCCCAAAGACAATGACAAAAGCAAAATATCTTGATATTGAAGGGAAAATGAGGGAATTTTCAAAAAAAATATCCATACCCTTAGACCACCTTGATCTCCTATTCTGGTATATGGAAGCAGGTGAGGTATTTAAATGATAGAGATATCAAAGCTCCCTCCAGTCCACAAAGGAATATTTATTGATAGGCCAAATAGATTTTTGGCTAAGGTCAAAATAGATTCTTCACAAGTTGAACAGGTACATGTACATGATCCTGGACGGTTAAAAGAGCTTTTATATAGTGGAAATTCAGTGCTAATATCTAAGGCCAAAAACAAAAATAGAAAGACAAAATGGGACCTTCTTTGTGCAAGAAAAAATAGTGAATGGATTTTTGTAAATTCCAGTTTCCATAGAAAATTTTCTGAGATTATTTTTCATAAATCATTAATACCTGCCCTATCTCCAATCTCAGAGCTCAAAGCAGAGGTAAAAGTCCCATTGGGAAGGCTAGATTTTATGGGAAAAATAAAAAATAAGAAGATATGGATAGAGACAAAGGGATGTACCCTAATAAAAAATCATATTGCCCTATTTCCAGATGCCCCGACAAAAAGGGGTAAAAAACATTTAACTTCATTAATTTCAATAAAAGAAAAAGGCATGCGTGCAGCAGTATTGATATTAATATTCTCTAAAAATATTGACTATTTTTCTCCTAATTGGGAGACAGATCCAGATTTTGCCATAGAATTTTATAAGGCAATGGATTTAGGTGTTGAGGTCTATCCATTATCCCTATCCTGTGACGGAAAATCCATTTATTATCACAAAACTGTTCCAATTATTAGGGGATAATGATGTTAAAAATTGGTATTTGCCACCTCACAGAGTGATATTATAAAAAAAGCATTATTCGCCAGTCTCCAACAACAATTATAATTGGCAGAAATTTTGGGCAACATATTGGAGAATACACTATTTCTCCCCTCCATTGCAGCCTTTTGATTATATATAGCCTCTTTTTTAATTAACGTATTATTTTTTAATGCAAACTCTATTACCTAATCTAAGGTATATACTGTCTATGCATATGATACAGAATAAAACACATAAAAAACAACAATACAATAACAACCCTACATCCCTTGATAATTCCCCCCTTTAATGAATCCATAAATAAGTGGTGAAAAATTCCAAATTAAGTATCTAAATTTAATAAACCTTTAAAAAATAGGTCAGTTTTGATATTATATATTTTTATTTTAATGTCAAAACAATAAACATAGACTTGATCTTAGTGAAAAAATTTAATACTTGGAAAGTTTATTATAAATTGCATAAAAAAATAGAGATTTCTATATAAAAGTAAAAATTCATCTATTGCGTTTATAATTTTTTTTTCTTATGTATTACCATCTATTTTGGCAATAAGGACTGAACATAGTCGATCAAATGATTTATTAAATTCTTCCCATGAAATTTTTTAGATAAAATTATAAATAAATGTTTAGGATTAACTTGGTCTAATAGATTACCACATAACAAACTAGGTGCTCTATATTTTGGTGAACGCATTTGCATATAACCCACCTATCATTTTTTTTATATTTTTCGACCAGTTTTTACAGATTTTTAGCCTTTTCTGGTAGATTATACTACATTAATTATACCGAGTTATCATGTATTTCCAAAGAATTATATAATTTTTAAACATTGACTATTTCATCATGTCCATAACCTACAGGTGTTTTTCTAATGTTCACTTTTTACAATTAGATCTACTTGAAAATGACCATAACACCTTTTATCTGTAGCTGTAAATAAAATTCATACTCATATAGTGCTTTTGATTTTAGGCATAAATGATAATGGGGGGTGAAAAAACAATATTTGGAAAATGTTGTAGAAGAGTTGTTTTTATGATTTAGGTGCAATTAATAGATGCATAATATGCTTCATACTTG